>CAYVGM010000183.1:0-5963 GCA_964451125.1 uncultured Chitinophagales bacterium | reverse complement strand
CATTCATCATTCATCATTCATCATTCATCATTCATCATTCATCATTCATCATTCATTTAATCCATTCCTTTAATCCATTCCTTTAATAATTCCGCGTTCTGAAGTTTTCACAAAATCAATGATATAATTTCTAATGTCTGAAGGCTGGATTTCTTCTTCTATTTTTTGTAGGGCTTGTGTAGTATTGAGTCCGTTATTGCTAAATATAATACGATAGATATCTTGAATCTGATGAATGTCGTCTCTGGAAAATTCGGCTCTGCGCAAACCAACCGAATTGATACCGGCGTACTGTGCAGGATTCCGCATTACTAAGCAGTAAGGCGGAACGTCTTTGCCAATCATACTGCCTCCTGATATAAAGCTGTATTTGCCAATACGTGTAAACTGATGTGCACCGCTCAACCCACCGAAATATGCATAATCATCTATCGTTACATGTCCTGCAATATTCGTCACATTTGCCAAAATACAATGATTACCAATTGTACAATCGTGGGCAATATGTACATAGGCCATTAATAAACAATTATTGCCAATGCTTGTTTTGCCTAATGCAGAAGTGCCTCTGTTAATGGTAACACATTCGCGAATTGTTGTACTATCACCGATTTCAACTGTCGTATATTCACCGGCAAATTTTAAATCCTGAGGAATAGCGCCTAGTACGGCACCGGGAAAAATCCTGCAGTTTTTACCTATTCTTGTTCCCGAAAAAATCGTAACATTTGGACCAATCCAGGTGTTGTCTCCTATGCTGACATCTTCGTAAATTGTAGAGAAATGTTCAACCTGAACATTTGTACCTAAATGCGCATCTTTATGGATAAAATTGGTAGCCATATTAAGTGGCAAAGATAATCAATAAAAAACTGCTTGTTTGTAAATTATGCAGTTACTGAAGTATTGATATATTTATCAACCAGAAACTGAGCAAATTTTACATTAGAGGTATGTCCCGGTTTATAACAGATTAATTTGCCATCGAAGTAAGTTTGAGTGAGGGCTAAGTCTCCAATCACATCCAAAATTTTATGTCTGGCTGCTTCATTATCATACGACTGAAACAGTGGATTGAGGACACCCATCTCAGGAATGGAATTAGCTTGTTGGTGAAAAGTTTTTGCCAACCAGTTTGCTTTTTCATTTGAAATTGCTGATTCAGAAAATACTAATGCATTAGTCAAATTGCCCCCTTTGATCAATCCTTTATTATATAAAAACTCTATTTCGTGTAAAAAACAAAATGTCTTAGCATTGGCAATTTCAGTAGTATATTCCGACCAATGATTCATTACAGCATACTGATGTTTTATCAGTTTGGAAGGGAAGTCAATTAAGCAGGTTACCGAAAAGTCTTCATGAGGCAGCAATATATACTCAGCTCCGGTATCTTCATCTGTCCATTCCACCACATCGGGGATTTTTTGAAAACGCTTTGGTTCATTCAGTTCGATAATATTATCATCGTTTAGATTTTTGATAAAACAGGAGCAACTTCCATCTAAAATGGGCAGTTCCAGATTGTCAATTTCAATTAATGCATTATCTATCCCCTTTGCATACAAAGCAGAAAGTAAGTGTTCTACGGTAATCACATCTACCAGTTCATTTGTGAGTGTTGTACTCCTGTTTGTATTTGTAACATATTTACTTTGAGCCGGTATCATTGCCCTGTCTAAATCTGTTCTGCAAAATACAATTCCGTGATTTTCCGGTGCCGGATGCACCGTTACTGTAGAAAATACACCTGTATGCAAGCCGTTACCTGAAAATGAAAATGACTTGACGATTGTTTTTTGTAAAATCACTCGTTACTTTTAAATTTTAAGGTCAATCAAAGATAGTAATAAAACTGCATTCTCAAAAATGATAAACGATTAAATACAGATATTGATAAAAATGATAATACATGAAAATAGATGCATTATTTTCTGACAGATTTTGCTTCTTCAAGCATAAATTTTTCTGCAGTGTCTAGACCGGAAATATTACAGAGGTGGCCATTGCCATTATTAGTCAGCTTAGTCAGCTTGTTAGTTACATAATCACTTGAGTTGCCAAATAAGAATAATGTGAGGGCTATCTTTTGCTTGCTTCCGTTCTGAATGAGCTTTTGTATTTTTTTATAATCTTTTTCCCCTGAAGTAATCATGCCGTCAGTTGCCAGAATAATTTTGTTATTGCCATTTACAATGAAACTGCTTTTGGCTGATTTATATGCGAAATCTAAAGCCTTGCCTCCATTTGATGAGCTTTCATAAGTTAAGTTGTTGATAGCGGCAAGAATAAGTTCTTTATTTTGTGCTGATGTCGGCGGTAATATTTCTTTTACTCCATCAGAAAATGTAATTAAAGTAATCCGGTCGGAAGGTCTGAAATTATCAATCAAAATTTTAAAAGCAGATTTTAATAAGGGCAATCTGTTTTGTTCATTCATGGAAGAAGAAACATCGATTAAGAAGACCAGATTATTGTCGGCATATCCATCTAATGCGGAGGTATGTATTGCCGTATCTTTTTTAAAAGGGTGAGTCGTCGTATCCGTAGTAATTGTGTTTTTTAACTTCATGAAAAAATTACCCAGCGTATTTTTTTTTACTCTTAACACACCATTTACCGTATTGTATGTTCTGGCTGAAATTTGGATATCATAATCTTTTTCTAAAATTTCTCCCGATATCATTATTTCATAAATTCCCATCGTATCCGTGAGCGCAAAGAATTCGTAACCTTCAGTAAGTTTAATATTTACAGTAGCGCCATATATGGGTTTTTTAGAATCAATATCTTTAATTTGCCCTTTGATGATGGTATTTCCGCTAAATGCAGTAACGGATATTAAAGTAAAAATACATATGAGCAAAATGTTTCTCAATAATTTGTTGTTTTACGCTATAGTGAATTTAGCTAAATTACTCGGATTTTATACTACATTTATTGCAATATTTTGAAAGTATGAAGAAAATTATTGTTGTTTATCTATTGATTGGCTATTTATTTAGTTCAATGTCGGCACAGGATACTTTGCAACGCAAAAGTGTTTACAAATTTCGATTAGGCGTTGATATTCCTATTGGCTTAATAACATTGGGTACAGGCGGTACCAGCTTTTTGCTGAAAAAGAAAAAAAAGGCTCTGACCTTAGATGAAATCAATGCGTTGAAACCTACAGATGTAAATCGTTTTGACCGATCTGCCATTTATCATTTTAATAAAGGGTGTAAAATAGCCAGTGATGTTTTTGAAATAACATCGATGGTCAGCCCTGCACTCTTATTTGTAGATAAAAAAATAAGAAAGGACTATAAAACCGTTTTGCCCATTTGGATAGAAACATTTGCACTGACAACTGCACTTACGGCCTTTACCAAAGAACTGGCACAACGCAAGCGACCTTTCGTTTATAATCCGAATGCACCCCTTGGTGACAAGATGAGTAAGGATGCAAAATCATCTTTTTTCTCCGGGCATACCAGTATTACAGCCGCCAGCACATTTTTTATAGCCAAAGTATATGCTGACTATCATCCTGAATCGAGATGGAAACCTTTATTCTGGACAGGTGCAGCTGTTATACCTGCTGTTACCGGTTTATTGCGGTATGGTGCAGGTAAGCATTATTTTACGGATGTGATTGTAGGTATGGCTATTGGAGCAACCGTAGGGATACTTGTACCGCATCTGCATAAACGACAATTGCGGAAATAAAAAAAACCGGACAGTAACGGACCGGTTTTTTATGAATTATTTTTAATGCTATTTCTTTTTTGCTTTTCTGGAAGCAGGGGCTTCCTCAGCTTGAGATTTACCAAGGTTGAACATATACCCTACAGATAATAATGTTTTTGAATTCTGAATTTTATATCTGTCATTGTAAGGATAAATTTGATTATTAAATGTTTTCAGCATACCAAAATCATAAGTAAGCTCAAATGTAATGCTGTGTTTTAGGTTTTTGCTCACATAAACCTGTGCGCCTAAGCCCAGTCGGATGCCGGCATCTATACGATTATAAACAGAATCAAAATTAGCTTTTCCATCATATAATAAGGTGTTTTCTGAATTAGTTTTAAAAGTTAATTTTTCTTTTCCACTAAGAATATATCCAAAGTAACCGCCAATTATGCCAAAAATACGCACCCTTTCATTGCCCCAGCCCGGAGTAGCATTAAGAGCCAGTGTCATTTGGTTTAAACGTGTATTTCGAGTGAGCACATTAGTATTACTCTGAAACTTACCGATATTTCCATCCATATTGAATTCAGCGGCAACATTTAATCCAATAAATTTGTTAAACCATATTCTTCCTTGTAAGCCACCGGTTGCGCCTATTTGAGAATTGTGTGTTCCGCCTACTGTAGATAGGTTATGTTTTAAAAAGTAGTTGTTCCATTTTCCGAAGCAAGCACCACCTTTCACACCAAGACCAATTTGTACTTTTGCAAGTGAAATGCTGCTAACTGCAAATAAAACTAAAATAAAAGTCAAAAACTTTTTCATGCTATTTGGTTTGTTTTTTGTTTTAAA
The DNA here is from genome assembly GCA_964451125.1 of uncultured Chitinophagales bacterium. Taxonomy (GTDB): domain Bacteria; phylum Bacteroidota; class Bacteroidia; order Chitinophagales; family JADIYW01; genus JADJSS01. The sequence continues at coordinate 1,433 of CAYVGM010000183.1, read as the reverse complement.
TTTAAAATTCGAGGTTAAGATACGACTTTCCGATTAAATAGTATAATATTCCGTATATAATTTTGAAAATTGCACTATTTTGCAGAAATATCAGACAGAATTTTAATTTGTTAAATTGTATTTAAGCCATTAGTCAATTAAACATTTCGGCTATCATTTTAAGTTTTAAAATACAACGATAAATCGCCAAGGCTAAATGGCTGATAATATTTTTAAAAACAAACTGTTTGCTTATTGAAATAGAAATAATAACTGTACAAAGTATAACTATTTACCCAGACTGATAGCGTTTTTGAAGTCGGCAAAGCTTTTTACTTTTGCCAGTATATTGTCGGCTTCTGTGCGATTGGCAAATCCGGTAAGCCAAACTACATTCAGATTTTTTTCATTTTTGAACGAAACCAATTTTCCCATAGTCGCTACTTGGTTAAATGCTGCCCAATTCGGATTCATGAAGGACCCTAACTGAATGGCACTGCCAAATTTTGATAACATTTCACCCGTGTTGCTATTACCCAATAATTCAACTTTTCCCATATATTTTCCACTTTCTACAGGGATGGAAACCGGAGTTTGTACTACTACAGGCTTTGTAACATCTTTTTCAATTACAGGTTCGCTTTTTTCTGCAACGATTACTTCTTTTTTAGGAGTTACGGTTTCTTTTATTACTTCTACATCTGCAGGCTCTACTTTTTTTACAGGTAGGCTTTCCGTTACAACTGGTTTTACTTCTAAAGCTGCCGGTATTGGTGCAGCTTCTTCTATGAGAGTAGCATTATTTAAATCCAGTTTTTTGATAATTCCATTGCTGGAATAAGTAAGAATATGATCATTCAATAACCCTGGATTAGATTCGTTATAAACCGTATTGATTTTGCTCCCTAAGTTTTCTGGTTTACTCCACCTGTTATTTTTAAATTCAGAAACGTATAAATCTAAACCACCTATAGAATTTGGCAATCCGGCTACAAAATACATTTTCTTAGAAGAGCCGTTGTCAAGAAGTGCAGGTTGACCAACTTTATAAGTACCCAAAAGTTGAGGATTTAAGGTATAAGCCACCCATTTTTTATCTTTCCAAGTAGCATGAAGAATATCAAACATCAAGGTTTCTTCTAAAGATTGAATATGTGCAGGCACTTGGTAAGGAGGCACATTCTCGTTGTACATATTAAATGTGATATTTTCCAAAAAGCCATAATCATTGTTTAGCGTATATGCAGTTACGGTTTGAGACAATAAAATGGACAGAGTACTTATTAAGACAAGCTTTTTCATCATTTGAAGTTTAACTGTTACAAAAGTGCTGTTTAGTTTTATAAATATTGACAGGTAGTTTTCCACATTAATTGATAATTGTATTGCAATTAGAATGCCATACTCTGTATTTTTCGCTTTATTAGCTTTTTTTGTCAAATGTTATATTTTCA
>CAYVGM010000182.1:0-5988 GCA_964451125.1 uncultured Chitinophagales bacterium | reverse complement strand
TAATAGCTGAACTGGATAAAAAAGTAAAGCAAGTTGCAGAGTATTGCAGATAAGTGCTAATAGTAAGATGTTATAGTTGACAAATTTTATCAATTTCTAAAATAGATTAAAATAGAAAATATGAAAGGTAGAAAAAAAGGAACTGCAAAAAGTGGAGGCAGAACAAAAGGTACTCCAAATAAAACCACCCAAGAAATAAAAGAGTGTATTATACATTTGTTGGATAAAAACATTGAACTCCTACAAAATGATATAGAGAAATTAGAGCCAAAAGATAGAATACAAGTAATAGACAAACTATTAAAATTTGTACTACCTCAAAATATAGATATAACAAATACAATACAACCTCAACAAGAATTAATTATAGTAGGAAAAAAATTTGCAAAACAAAAAGAGCCTATTAATGAGAATTGTAGTTAATATTTAGTATTCTATTTAACCACAAGATTGAAGTTTTTTTTATGAGTAACAAATTTCTGTTACTCATTTTTGCATATAGCTGTATAGTCTTAGTGTTTATTGATATTTCAGAGAGTAAGTGAGTAACAATGGAGTAACAAAAGTTAGTAAAACAAGGGTAAAAAACAACAAAAATGAACAATCCTGAAATAAAAAACTCCTTGAAAATCAAGGAGTTTGTAGTTTTAACCAATATGGTTTGGTAGCCCGTAGGGGAATCGAACCCCTGTTTGAAGAATGAAAATCTCCTGTCCTAACCCCTAGACGAACGGGCCGTTATCTAAAAGTGAGTGCAAAGATACTATCTTTTTTCAATTTCACAATATCTTTTTCATTTTTTGTTTTGCCAAATTATTAATTCCGTTTCGTACTTTTGCCCAAAATATATATTGTATGAGCCGACCTAGAATTGCTATTAACGGATTGGGAAGAATTGGACGATTAGTCCTCCAGATTTTATTCGACAGAAACAACGTGGATTTAGTTGTCGTTAATGATATTGCACCTAACGATGCCTTAGTTTATCTTTTGAAATATGACACTGCTCAAGGCAGATGGAATAAAGAAGTTTCTGAAACAAATGATCATCTTTTTATTAATGGAACAGAAATCATCAGCACTTCTATCGGCGATGCCTCGATGCTGCCCTGGAAAGAACTGAATATTGATGTGGTGATTGAGTGCAGCGGCAAATTCAGAACTAAAGACATGCTGCAACAACACCTTGATGCCGGAGCAAAAAAGGTGATTATCTCCTCACCTGCCGATAAAGAAGTGAAAACAATTGTGATGGGCATCAACGATGATACCATCACGAAAGACGATACGATATTATCCAATGCATCTTGTACTACCAATTGTTTGGCACCCATGGCAAAGGTATTGAATGACACCTTTGGCATTGAATATGGCATCATGAACACGGTACATGCTTATACCGGCGATCAAAAATTGCATGACAGCATACATGCCTCCGATTTCAGACGTGCCCGTGCTGCAGCACAAAACATAGTACCTACCTCCTCAAATGCTACAAAAGCTTTGGGTTGGGTAATGCCTGAAATGAAAGGCAAAATCACAGGCGGTGCAGTTCGCATCCCAATTATCGTTGGCTCTCTGACGGAATTGTATTGCAAACTAAATAATCATGCCGAAGTGGAAGCCATTAATGCTGCCTTTAAACAAGCTGCTGAAACCAGCTTACACAGCATTTTAGCCTATACCGAAGACCCAATCGTTTCCAGCGATATTATACACAATCCGCATTCCTGTATCTTCGATTCGGGATTAACGCAAATCAGTGGCGATATGGTCAAAATTGTAGGCTGGTATGATAACGAATACGGTTATGCTACCCGTTTGGCTGAAATGGTAGAAAAAGTAGCTAATCTCTAACTTTTTCCTTTGGGTACATGACTATCAATAAACTTATCTGAACTTGAACTCCATTCTTTCAGCACTTTATTTTTCTCATTAGAAATTTTAGTGACCAGCTTATTGATTTCTGCAGTTTTTGCATTGTATTTTTCGAGCAGTTGGTTATAGTCATCCAGTTCTTGTTGTGTACGTTTACTTTGTGGCTTTGCTTTCAATGTTTTGGTAATTTTTTCCATTTTTTCCTGCTCAATCAAGTAGTCGGTAAAAGCCGGCAGCTGATTGGCGGCTTCATTTTTATAAAACTGTAGTAAAGTACGGCATGCATTTTTCAAATTATTGTCTCCTTCATAAGCAGGTAGCGAATTCAGTGTTTCAAGCCCTTCTGTTGACGATTTGGTAAGTGCATCTATATTTTGTTTAAGTGCGCTGATATCATTTTTGCCTAATGCCATCAAGACATATAATTCTTGTTTTAACGAACGAAATATCAGCAAAAATACTTTGTCGTGATAATCATACACCTTTCTGGATTGTTGAATTTTTTGTGAAACCGTACTTTCTCCTTCAATCATAGTAACATTGTATTTATTGGCAAAATTTTTAAATTCCTTGTTAACCATCTCCAGCGAACTGTCCTGACGGGCTACCACCATATCTTTGGCTTTCAAATAAGCTTCCATAGCATCATAAGAGTCTTCGGCAATATCTTCCATATTGACTAATTTGGAAATATCTTGAGTCATAATTTTATTGCTCAGCCTTAAGTAAGATAAAGATGAATCTTTAAGAGAACGATCACCTTTATAAGATGGCATTTTATAAACGAAATCTTTTGCATCTTTCAGAGAGCCGATTATATCCTGTCTTTTATTTTCAATTTTGCGCACACTTTTTCCATGAGCCGCAGCATTGGTATAATCCCACATATCTTGCTGTATTTTCACCAGCCATTTTTGAATGTCATTCATGTAAGCACCCGGATCGGTGTATTTGGTTTGTTGAGCTGTTGATGCCAGAGATAAACTCAGCGTAAATAAGAAAATGATTAACTTTTTCATTGATGATTATTTTTTATGTATTAAGTCTTTGAGAATTGCATAAGCTTCTTCAAGTATAAAATCGTTTTGTATTTTTTTAAGATTCTGTTCATTGATTGATTTTTCATCCGCATCAAATTTGAAGATATCCAAATCATCCTGATGATTTGCTACTTTATAAAGACCGGATGGCATTTCATTAAGTGTTTTTATTTTTTCTTTGAGACTGGTGTATTTATTATTATCATTTTTAAATACGTCAATTTTTAATGATACACTGTTTTCTTGATTTTCTACTATTTTCAGCGAATCATTGATGCTGCGAAGCATGGAAAATTTATTACTGTTTTTAATACGTATGGCAGAATTGGACTGCAAAGCTGCAACGGGCAATTTAGGCAATGCCATATAAGTAAGCGTTTTGCCTACCGTATCAGATACGAGTGCATATTTTTCTGTTGCTTCCGATTCACTATCCAGATTATAATACTGAGGCACCTCAACATCCGGCTTAATGCCTGTTTTTTGATGACTCTTGGAGCTTACCCGATAAAATTTTTCATACGTAATATTGGTATAGCCCTGATTGCAAAATATCTGACTGGGGTCTGTTTTTGAGTTAGGATTATAATTGATATCCATGGGGAAAGTAGTTTGTACTGTTGCTTTCCCAAATGTAGTACTGCCCACGATAACTGCACGGTTATAATCTTGCAGAATACCCGACAGCAATTCTGAAGCGGAAGCACTTTGATTATTGACCAAGACCAGCAATGGCCCGCTGTAGGCAGCACCTCTGTTCATGTCGTTAAACGTGGATATTTTTTGCTGATTATCTTTTATCATGCCTAATGGTCCTTCGTCAATAAAAATACCTGCTAAGTCTATGGCTTCATACATAGAACCTCCGCCATTATCTCTTACATCAAGAATCAGGCCTTCTATTTTTTCCTGTTGTAATCTCACCAGTTCTTTTGCCACGTCGTTAGCACATCCCGAAGGTAATTTGCCGTTAAAATTAGAGTAGAAGCTGGGAAGCGAAATATACCCGATTTTCTTTTCGCCTTCTAAAATATAGCCTTTTACGATATTGTCATCATTTCTGATTTTAGATTTTATGAGTATTACAGTTTGTATTTGTCCGTTTGCTTTTCTTACGGTAAATTCTGCTCGCTTGGCTGTTGCACTTTGGAATATAGCATGTAATTCTTCATTACTCATATACGAAATATCAACAGGGTTGGCATTTTCAAATTTCACTTTAAGCAACACATCACCAACATTCAATTGATTGCTTTTCCATGCAGCTCCGCCCGGCACTAATGCCGTTATTTTTGTTTCTCCATTATCCCCTTCATCAGAAGAAAATCCGTAAGCATACTGATCTTTGGACAAGGCTTCTCTGAATTTCTGCATATTTTTTTGCGTAAGAAAATAGGAATGCGGATCATAGCGCAAGGCTATCACATTAAGAAAAATGTCAGTTACATAATTATCCACTCCTTCTGGAGATTGCAACAAGAAATTTATTCTTCTGTGTAAAATGGCGGCAGCCTTCGCCCTGATATCCGGTTCTAAAGCTAATATTTCAGGGATAGATTTTGTTTTCAAATCATGGCTGAAGATGTAGTCGAGCATCGCATATTTATATGCCTTATACCACCGCTCTGCCAGTGCTGCATCATTGGCTAAAAACGTATTTTCTTTGGCAACATCGGTGAAGTAATTTTCATTCTTAGATAAATCTATTGGCTTTTTAGAATAAGCCGTAACCAATGAATCGGCAAATTTTAATTTCTTTTTCAATAAGTAAGTCGAATATTCCAAGAGTTTACAAAGATTTGATGTAATGTCTTTTTGGATACCCGTCCGGTAAGGAGCCAATAGTTTCAAGTCATTCTGAGTAAGATAAAAAGCTTCATCATCCAACTCTTTCACGAAGTCATCATAAATTTCACCCGAAACTTTTTCATCAATCACCAAATCCGTATAGTGATATTTATCGAACATTTTCAAAAGAGTGTTTGCCTGACTGCAATGAAATGCATTATTCTGTGCATTAGAAATAGAAGGCAAAGTAAGGCATACGATAAAAGTGAGATATGTAAGTCGCATAATTTATTACTTCTTATAACGCTAAAATATAGCAATTAGTTTCAAATAAAAAATAACAGCGCCAATCTTTTTTTTAAAAAAAATAAACCCCTTTAGATACTGATACAAATATGGGTTGATGTAAACAAAATAATAGTCATTAATCCATTGAAAATGAGTAGTAAACATTAATATTGCAGATTAAGCTGCACTAAATCCCTAGGTAAATCTTATTTTTGCGCACGATCAACTACCTAAACAAGTTAATATGTCAAGAGAAACTGAAATAAAATTTAAAATACAACTGGACAACCAAAATCTGCCTGAAAAAATAAAATGGTCGGCTACTGATGGTCCGCAAGGTGACGGTGATGAATGCAAAAGTATATTTGTAGGCATGTGGGATGGAAACGAAAAAAATACCATGCGCTTTGATTTGTGGACAAAGGATATGCAAATAGATGAAATGCATACGCATTTTTTTCAGATGTTGTTGAGTATGGGCGACACTTACCATCGGGCAACCGGTAATCCTTTTGTACAAGAAGACATCAAGCAGTTCTGTATGGACTTGGCAGATAAAACCCGTGCTTGGGAAGAAAAAAATAAAGACTAGACAAGTCTTATCTCAGTCCATTTCGTTCATATTGCCATTTTTTCTGAATAAAAGTAGATGAAGAAATGCCTGCTTTTAGGTTAGTATGAATGTTGTTTGCCTACAAAAAAGAAATAACAAAACAAACATTGAGAAAAGTCATATCTGCTAAAATAAAAACAGAAAGCCGGAGGTATGATTTACTGTCATTAATGAACAAAAAAGTCATTAACTTTTCTACATTATTTTTCTTAATGGGTTTTGCATTTTTATAAAAGGCGGCGATTCGCTAATTTTGAAAAAAATTTGTATGCGCAATAATTGGTGGAAATGGGGTGATGCTAAAGAATTTAAACATATTACTGATTACCCCGGTATCATGCAGTATGTGGAAGAAAAATGGAAAATGAAATTAAAAGAAGA
>CAYVGM010000181.1:4713-5992 GCA_964451125.1 uncultured Chitinophagales bacterium | reverse complement strand
TATCGCATACCTGTAGGCAAAAAACATAAAGTACGCATCGGATTAGGTATCAATGCAGGTGTGTTTTGGTATAAAAGCAACCTGAGAGAATTATCACCAAATAATATCTCAGATGCCGTTTACAATCAAAATGTAAACAGAATCCTACCTGATATCGGAGCAGGTTTATATGTCTATCACCCCATGTGGTATGTAGGAGTGAGTGTACCGAATTTTCTGAAAAGTAGCTTGTATAATAAGGATCAGGCAAGTCTAATTGCATCCAGCCCATTAGCACACCGCTCTCAACATTTCTTTGCTATGGCAGGAGGTGTTATTCCTGCACATCGTGCTTTTAAAATCAGACCACAAGTGATGGGAAAATATGTGTTTGCAAAAGGACAAAAAGTACCATTTGAGATGGATTTCAATTTGAGCTTCCTCATCATAGACAGAATTAATGTAGGAGCAACATACAGAACCACCTTTGGCAAAGTAAGCAACATAGATAAACTGAATAATCCTGAAAGTGTAGATGTGAATCTAGAAGTATGGCCAACCAAACAACTAATGATAGGCTATGCTTACGATTATACTTTATCAAAACTTGGGTCTTACAACAAAGGTTCACACGAAATTATTTTGGGTTATGATTTTGCATTCAAGAATAAAAAATTCGATACACCCAGATTCTTTTAATTCCATAAACACGTAAAAATTATTGTATGAAATTTCTTAATAAATCTGTTATAATCATTTTGATACAGGCACTCTTGTTTCTTTCGGTTAATGCTCAGGAAATTGAAGGCGGACTCGTTGGAGAAACATGGATGGGTGGAAAGAAAAAGGCGGAAGACCTTTATAACAAATTAGCCTATGCCGATGCCATTCCTTTATACGAAGCGCTCTTAAAGAAAAAAGATGATCCGAAAGCACAAGCTCAATTGGGAGATTGTTACCGGCTTACCGCTCAATTTGATAAAGCAGCAGCAGCTTATGACAAAGCTATAGCAAGCGGAAACAATGATGCTTCTACATTTTTATATCAGGCACAAATGCATCAGACTATTCAGGATTATGTAGGTGCAAAAACAGCGTATGAAAAATATCTGAATCTGAATCCAAACGACAAGCGTGCACAAAATGAATTGAATGCGATGAACAATATAGCGCAATTAAATACGCCGAACATGCGCTATGCTATCGAAAACTTATCTATTAACACACGTAATTTTGAATTTGCTCCTACATATTTTGGCGATGGCATTTATTTTGCATCCGACAGAGATCAGGAAAAAGC
>CAYVGM010000181.1:0-4613 GCA_964451125.1 uncultured Chitinophagales bacterium | reverse complement strand
GGTGGATTAGATTTATATCGTACTACTGCTTCCTCAGATTACACTAATCCTGTAAATATGGGTGCACCTCTAAATTCTTCTTATGATGATTTTGGATTGACCTACGGAAAAGAAACGGCTTATGGATATTTCACCTCTAACCGAAAAGAAGGTAAAGGTGAAGATGATATTTGGTATTTTACCGACAACGGTATTTTCTTAGAAGGAATTGTTGTAGATGCAATTACTAAAAAACCAATTTGCAGCAGTCAGGTAGAAATGCTTGCTGATGCTGTTTCAAAAGGAACAAAAACTACGGCATGCGACGGTTTATTTAATTATGATGTAGAAGCAAATAAAGACTATTGCTTCAAGGCAAAAGCAGAAAATTATCTGGAAAACAATGCAGTTTGTGCATCGACTAAAAATGTGTCCCCCGGTTCTACGGTAAAAGTTGAAATTCCTTTACAACCTATCCAACCGGCAGGATATACAGTAATGGTGGTTGACAAAACAACTAAAAAAGAAATTAAAGATGCAAAAGTTGATATCAGTTCAGATAAAGACATCACTAAATACGAACAAAAAATCACAGGTTCAGACGGTAAAGTATGCTATACTGTTTTATGCGGTTATCAATATTTAGCAAATGCCAGTGCAAAAGGTTATTTGGCCGGAAGCAATATGTTTGATACCAAAGGTGACTGTAATAATTATGTGGTTTGTGAAAAGGGCGAAGCACAAAAAGTAATCGTAGAACTTGAGCGTGATCCGAATGCAAAAGATATAACCACTGACGAAAACGGCAACCCAATTTCGGATGCTAATCTGTCAAAAGAATTAAAAGATATCTATTACGATTTTGACAAATGGTATTTGAGAAAAGAAAGTGAGCCTCAATTGAACAAACTGTTGAAATTCTTACAGGAAAATCCGGATGCGATTGTTGAAATATCTTCTCATACAGATGCAAGAGCTACTGATGAATACAACAAATTACTTTCTCAAAAACGAGCTAAAAGTGTAGTGGACTGGCTGATTCAGAGAGATATTAACAAAAACAGGCTAAAACCTGTAGGTTATGGCGAAACGAAGTTGAGAAACGAATGCTCTGATGGCGTGAAATGCAGTGAATACGAACATCAGCGTAATAGAAGAACAGAGTTTAAAATTATAGGCGGAAAAATCAATATTGAATCACTTGAAAGATTTGATATGGATGTAGACCCTTGTACTATTTGTCCTTTCTAAAATATAACTAACTACAAAGAATGCTCTCCAATAGGGGAGCATTTTTTGTAGTTAATGTCCACAACATATGCTGATATTCGAGTTAATTCACATCTGTTTATATATCGTGTAAAAATGACTGTTTGAAATCTGATATCTTTAGGTCATGCCGTTTAATAAAATATTCGCTTTTTATTTTTGTGTAGTAGCTTTTTGTATAAGTCAACATATCGGGCATGCTCAAAATAGTATTGATATTGTTGACCCCTATCAAATTAAAGTGGATGCTGCTCAACAAGCGAATAAAGCGGATACCTTTTATTTCATTTATCAGGGCACTAAACTGAACCGTAAATTAGACACACTTCGTACTTATGATGTCTTTTTAGAAGAGAGATTAACCCCTTATGGCATTGCCTACATGTGTAATGGTAAAGAAGTTGGCAAAGACCGTTATTACGAAATGCGACGATTTTGGAGAGCCAACGGAGCTTGCCTCCCCTGCCTGCTTTATACATACGATGCCAATGACAATTTAAAATATCAGGCCTTTCAGTACGAAGATTGCATGTGTGGCGAGTATAAAGAGTTTTATGAAGATGGCAGAAAAAAAGTAGAAGGACAATTCAGACCAAATACCAGTGGAAACTGGGAGGCAGACAGACTTAATGGAAAATGCAATATCCGAATTGGGAAATGGACATATTTTACACCGGAACAAAACACAGAAAAAATAGAAATCTATAACGATGAAGGAAAACTTATTGATATAAAATATGCGCAAAGCAGTATCAATCCAAAATTAAACAATAAAAACAGTAATGATGAGCAGCATGAAGAAGCAGATGGAAATGAGAAAAAATCTGTTTTTAAAAAGCTAAAAAATAAAATAAAACAAGAAGATTCAGAAGAATAGTTCATATTGGGGGATATGAATTATTCCAAAGTCCGTCATTTGCATGACGGACTTTTTTCATTGTATTTGGTGAATTTTAAACGAATGTTAAAAAAAAGCATACTCTCTGTTAATCATTTTGTATATATTGCGTTAAAATTGTCTAATATGAACTTGAGAAAGAAACTATTTTCCTTAGTACTCTGCTTGCTTGCAGGTGCTAGCCTTTGGGCACAAACCGTAATAAAAGGGAATGTGTCTGATGGCAAAGAGCCCGTAATTGGGGCAAACGTCAGTATAAAAGGCACAACAGAAGGTGCAATTACCGACATTGACGGAAATTTCACCATTTCTACTGAAAAGCCTCTCCCACTCACATTGGTATTTTCTATGGTGGGGATGACTTCACAAGAAAAAGAAGTAACTGAAAACAACAGTTCTTTGAGTATCATACTGAAAGAAGAATCCAATGTGCTGAATGATGTAGTTGTATCTGCATCTAGAGTAGAAGAAAAGATTCTCGAATCTCCGGTAACCATAGAAAAGATGGATTTGAAAACAATTAAATCCGCACCTTCTGCTGATTACTATGATGATTTGGCTAAGCTAAAAGGTGTGCAGACCATTAATGGCTCCATGACACTGACCTCAATCAATACACGCGGTTTCGGAGGTATTTCCAACACTCGATTTGTACAGTTGATGGATGGTATGGATAATGCCGCCCCCCTCTTAAACTTTCCGACAGGTAACGTTGTAGGCATCGGTGAGCTGGATATTCAAAATATGGAACTCGTTCCGGGTGCGGCATCAGCACTTTATGGACCTAATGCATTTAACGGCATTTTATTAATGAACTCTAAAAATCCGTTTGAAACTCCCGGTTTCAGTATGCAGGCTAAAGGTGGTTTTGCACAAGCTACAAACGGCTATGGTATAAAACCTATGGGAAGTTTCGGAATGCGCATTGCTCATGCTTTTAAATCTAAAAAATCAAACAAAGACTATTTGGCAATTAAAGCAAACTTCAACATATTTCAAGGTACAGATTGGTATGCTAATGATTATTCTACAAGCAGAACAGGCGGAACAGCCATAGGCACACCCGGTTTTGACGGCATGAACCTTTATGGCGATGAAACCAATATTTTTGAAGCCAGTCCGAGTGCCCTCCCTGTTTTGTTGGGTAATTTACATTATTATGGTGTACAAGCCGTAACGCCATCCGTACGCAGTCAAGTAGTTACTGTAGCAGGTGCAGGAATCCGGGCTTTGGTAACCGCAGGTGTTAAAGCTCAAATTAAGGCAAATCTAATGGCAGGCGGAATGGATGAAGCAACTGCTGAGGCTACGGCATCAGCAGCTATATTGGTTCCCCCTTATTCCACCTTGATTGATAATCTAACCAATCACAACATTGACAGTATTACAGATGTACGATCTAATGCATATGTAGGCTCTAAAATAGATTCCATAAAACCACTATTAAGTTCTTCTCAACTCCGAAGAACTGGCTTATCTGAAGATAAATTATTAGATAATCACAAGGCTCAATCCATCAAAGGAGATTTTGGCGTTTATCTGCGTCCTTTCAAAGATAAATCGTATGAATTTTCTTATAATTATAGAATAGGTTACGGAAATTCTGTTTATCAAGGCTCTGAGCGCTATGCTTTGCGCAATTTTATCCAGCAATTCCATAAAGCAGAAATTAAAAGCAAGGACTTCTTCATACGCTCCTATATGTCGCAAACCAAAGTAGGCGACTCCTATAATCTTACGGCTTTAGGCGCATATACTAACGAAACAGCAAATCAAACATATTATATAGATCCCGCTACCGGTAGTCCGGCCGGCTGGCTGCCATCATATTATGGCGCATTACTCCCTCAGTTATTACCTGCTCTAATTTCTCCTTCCAGTTCGGTCGCTTCCATACTAAACAACCCAGAAATATATTATTCCATGTCCGACTCTGCAAGAAAAATAGCAGATATGCCTTGGACAAGTTTAACTCCCGAACAAAAACAGGCAGTTATTGAGAAAGTACGTTCAGGTTTATTCCAACGCGGTGGTGCCGGATTTATTGATAACTCAAGATTATTCCATACGGAAGCTTTATTGGATCTATCCCGTTGGACAGGAAAATGGATTGATATTCAAATTGGTGGAAACCACAGAATGTACAGCCTTTCTACTCAAGGCACAGTATTTAATGAAGATCCAAATGGTACCGGAATATATAAGCGAATTAAAATAAACGAATATGGTGCATTTTTGCAATTACAAAGAAAATTAATCAGCGACAGATTAAAATTAATGGCTTCTATTCGTTGGGATAAAAATCAGAATTTCAAATCTATTTTCTCCCCTAGAGTTGCCATCGTAGGTTCTTTAGGCAAAGACAGAAACCACAATGTTCGAGCATCTTATCAGACAGGTTTCAGAAATCCGGATTCACAAGCACAGTACATTTATTTCCCTACTACACAAATCTTGCTTGGAGGTA
>CAYVGM010000180.1:0-6043 GCA_964451125.1 uncultured Chitinophagales bacterium | reverse complement strand
ATTGATCATGATTTTGCCCGCAAAAGAGCATTGGCCACCTATAAGGCAGGATTAGCTATAAAACAATAATCCACATTCAATGTCGTTAAGTTAAGTATGATTTAATGTTGAATATCCTAAAATAGTTGATTTAGTTTTTTTTAGAACCACCTCCTTTTTTTCCTCCTCCTTGATGAAGGTGGAGGAAGTAAGGTTAAATCAACAATTTTACAGTTGACTAACTTAATCCACAATATTTATGCAAAGATGCGTTTAATGCGTTCATAAGCTTGAGTCAATTCCATTTCATTACTACACAATGATATCCGGATAAAGCGTGCGCCATTAGAACCGAAAATAAAGCCCGGTGTAATAAACACATGTGCTTCATGTAATATTTTTTCGGTTAAATCTTCTACTTGGTGATAGCTGTCAGGAATTTTTGCCCATAAAAACAAACCCACTTGTTCTTTTGTATATTGGCATCCCAACAGATCTAAAATATGATAGGCAACTTCTCTCCTCTTCTTATAGACTGTATTACGTTCTTCATGCCATGTTGCAGAATTTTGAAGTGCTGCCACTGCTGCTTCCTGCACCGGAAGATACATACCGCTGTCAACATTACTTTTTACCTTCAAAATTGTTTGCAGATAATCGGCACGACCACAAGCCATCCCGATACGGGCTCCTGCCAAATTATGTGATTTGCTCAAGGAATTCAATTCAACACATACCTCCATGGCTTCCGGAGTTTGCAAAAACGAAACCGGATGTTCATCATTCAATACTAAACTGTATGGATTATCATTACAAATCAAAACCCTGTGCTCTTTGGCAATCTTTATGAGTTTTGTAAAATCGGCAGGGTTGCCTTTTGAACCCGTGGGCATATTCGGATAATTAATCCAGATAAGTTTAATATCTTTCCATACTTCCTCAGGTATGGCATGAAAATCAGGCAGCCAGTTATTATTTTCATCCAAATCATAATAAACAGGAATAGCACCAGCCAGATAAGTAGCCGAAGTATAGGTTGGATAGCCGGGATTGGGCACCAGTACTTTATCACCCGGATTTAAAAATGCCTGTGATATAAACGAAATACCTTCCTTAGAACCTAAGAGCGGCAATATTTCAGTTTCGGGATGGAGTTCCACCTCGTAGGTTGATTTATACCAATTGCTCATTGCTTTACGCAGTGCCGGAATTCCAACATAACTTTGATAACCGTGGTTTTTTATGTTACTTGCTGAAGTGGATAAAGCTTGTAAGGTTTCTGTTGATGGAGGCAAATCGGGATTGCCAATGCCCAGGTTAATAATATCTTTTCCTTCAGCACGCATTTGTGCAATTTGTTTCAGTTTGGTACTGAAATAATATTCATTGATATACGTAAGTTTTTCTGCTGCAGGAATAATCATAAAACCAGAATTAAAGTTGATATTAGATTGAATTTCCACAAAACTACTATAAACTTCATAGTAATTTTATGTGCTGAGGTTAGATTTTCATTAATCAAACAAGCTAAAAAATATTTTCTTAGCATAAAATCTGGAGATTAATGTTGGCTATTTTTGTATCTTCAACCTTTAATCAATTAAAAATAAATGATTATGTCTATTCAACTTGCTGATATTGCTACAGTAGCTCCTAAAAAACTGGAAAAAGACGAAATTAAAAAAGAAACAAAAAAAATACTGGAAGAAATAGCAGATTTGCAAGATATGCTTATTGCTTCAAAAACAAGAAGTATACTGGTTATTTTACAAGGTATGGATGCCAGCGGAAAAGACGGTGCAGTTAAAAATGTTTTTGGCGGATTAAATCCGCTAGGTATAAAAGTGCAGACATTTAAAAAACCGACTGAAGAAGAATTTGCTCATGATTTTTTATGGCGTATTCATAAAGTAGTTCCTCAAAAAGGTGATATTACAATTTTTAACCGCTCTCAATATGAAGATGTGCTGATACAACGTGTTCACAAATGGATAGATGAAAAAACAGTGAACCAACGTTTTGATGCGATTAATAATTTTGAGCAACTACTGACCGATAACGGCACAGTAATCATCAAATGTTACATGCATATCTCGTTAGAAGCCCAATTAGAACGACTCGAAGAGCGCAAAACAAATCCTGAAAAAATGTGGAAACACAATGCGCAAGACTGGGAAGAAAGAAAACTGTGGAATGAGTATATGCAGGCTTATGAAGATGTATTTACGAACTGCTCCAAAGCAGCAAAATGGAATATCGTTGCCGTAGACCAAAACTGGTACAAAGAATATCAGATTGCCGTTCTGGTACGCGATGCATTAGCCGCAATGAAACTTAGCTATCCGGAACTTAAAGAAGAATAGTATTTTTTATAAAATACACTTACTTAAAATTCCGCTTTATCTTATCAAAAATTTCATCAAAAATCTGCTGATTGCTGCCCAATATTTGCTTGCCGTAAAGCCAGTTTGTACCACCGGAAAAGTCTGTAATTTTGCCTCCTGCTTCTTGCAAAATAAGCGCACCAGCAGCCACATCCCAAGGTGATAAAGAATACTCAAAGAATGCATCAAATTTGCCGCAAGCCGTATAGCACAAGTCAATAGCCGCACTGCCCAATCGTCTGATGCCACGAGTATCTGTCATCAATTCTTTAAACAAACTGATATAATTTTCTAGCAAAGCATAATCATAGTATGGAAATCCTGTAGCCACTAAACTGTCTTTCAACTGTTGAGTTGCAGAAACACTTATAGTCTGACCATTTAAAAATGCCCCTTCATTTTTTATGGCCGTAAAACACTCATCACGATTCAGTTCATACACGATGCCTAATTGAATTTCATCCCGGTAAGCCAATGCCACAGAGATAGCAAAAACCGGAATTTTATAGATAAAATTGGTCGTTCCGTCTAAGGGATCTATTATCCATTGCCAATCTTTTTCAGTTTGTTCTATTGTATTTTCTTCGGTTAAAAATCCGGCTTCGGGCAGTATCTTTTTTAAACCATCCACTAAAATCATTTCAGCTTTTTTATCAACATAAGTAACCAAACTATTCAGGCTTTTTATTTCAACAACTCGATGATGAGATTTTTGTATTTCTGATTGAATAAAACTGGCTGCTTCTTTTACTACAGGCAAAGCATCTGCTAAAATTTGTGGCAATGTTTTCATGACGATTTTCCTTTTAATACAATGACAAATTCGCCTTTGGGTTCTTTGTTGGTAAAATGATTGAGTACCGTCAGTATGCTGCCTCTTACTGTTTCTTCAAATTTTTTAGTTAACTCTCTGCTTACGGCAATCTCACGGTCTTCCCCGCAAAATTCTTTAGCTTCATTTAAAAATTTTATTACCCTATACGGAGATTCATAAAATACGATGCTTCTGGTTTCTTCTTTCAGTGCCAGCCATCTTGTTTGCCTGCCTTTTTGATGGGGTAAAAATCCTTCGAAAACAAATTTATCGCAAGGAAATCCGGAATTTATCAATGCCGGTACAAAGGCAGTTGCCCCCGGCAAACATTCTACTGCAATGTTGTTTTTTATGCATTCGCGCACTAATAAAAAGCCGGGATCGGAAATACCGGGCGTACCCGCATCCGAAACTAAAGCCATTTGCATTTCTGTTTGCAATTTGGCAATCAAACCCGATAAAACTTTATGCTCATTATCTTTATGGTAGGATTGAACAGGCGTTTCTATAGCAAAATGCTGGCATAAAAATTTGGTATTGCGTGTATCTTCCGCTAAAATCAAATCTACGCTTTGCAGAATGCTGATCGCCCGGAGCGTCATATCCTGCAAATTGCCAATGGGCGTAGGAACTATGTATAACTTAGACAAAATGAACTTTTAACAGTCAAAAAAATATTATTCGGCAGTAGTATCTCGCTGCATCAAACCGTGAATATTGCCATCCAAATCCTGAAAATAAATTAAATAACCTACCGTCGGAATAATCATTTTTGGCGTAACGGTTTTTCCTCCTGCTGCTTCAATTTTCTTTACCGTTGCATTCAGGTTTTCCACTTGAATAGTGTTCGCCAGCGGTTGTCTTGGGTCTTTCTTTTTTATTATTCCGCCATTAATTCCGGCTTCGTCGTCAGCTCCTGTTTTTATCAGCCAGTATTCGCCTTCTCTGAATGGGGTGATTTCCCAGTCAAAAACGTCTTTAAAAAAACTGATGCTTTTTTCAGGATGCTCTGAGGGAATTTCGAAATGTACAACTCGGTTACTCATTTTTATAAGATATTGTTTTAATTAATAATTCATCAAGGTAAGTGACTAAGTGAAAGGGTTTGTAGCTTCTCCAGTTTACATCCGCATAGCGTTCGCTGATATGCACATAACGATCTATTTTTGCCATTCGCATTTCTTCCATCACGTGTGCCCTGAAATTTACGGCTATTATCCATCCGCCCTCATTTTCAATATCTGCATACCATTCGTCATAGTAATCATTACTGTTCGCAAAAAACTCCAGTACATTTTCGCCTATCAGAACGAATTTTGTAATACCATTAGCAATCATATCATCAACAATATCTCTTTTTAAAAACAAGATATCATTATTGACACAATCATTCCACTCACCTATAAATTCAATAATTGCTGAACCTTTTTTATAGTCGCAATACAAAATTTTCAGATAAAGTGTATTGCTGCCAAAAAAATCCCATTGCGGATGGATATAATAATTATATATAGTTTCTGAGAACTCGAACTCGCTGTATTCTTTGCCATAAAAAGGAGATAATTCATCCTCTTCTGCCGAATAAAAATCGCGCCATTTCCAATGTGGTTCAATCGTGTGCATTAGTCAATATACTGGAGCAAGATAAACTAAAAATAAAAAATGAACAATGCTTTTAATACTTATTTAGATAAAAAAGCCTTGAAGCTATCAGTTGACAATAAATACCCTTAATTTTGCATTTAAACAAGTTGATAATTTCTTGGTTCATCTTCATTATAAAAATAAACACGCACTATGACTATATTCAGTAAAATAATAGCCGGCGAAATTCCTTCATACAAGATTGCGGAAGACGAACAGTTTTATGCCTTTCTGGACATCCGACCCCTCAACTACGGTCATACTTTAGTAGTACCTAAACGTGAAGTGGATTATATTTTTGATATGGACGATAAGGAATTGCAGGATATGATTGTCTTTGCTAAAAAAATTGCGGTGGCAATTAAACAAGCGATACCCTGCGAACGCATAGGTGTGGCGGTGATTGGCTTGGAAGTTCCGCATTGCCATATTCATTTAAGCCCAATAAATTCGATGAGCGATATGGATTTCAGAAAAGTGAAAGAAGTACCCAAAGAACAAATGCAAGAAATAGCCAATAAAATTAAAGCGGCTATATCAATGTCAGTATGAATTAATGTTGAATACCCCAAAATAGTTGATTTAGTTTTTTAGAATCACCACCTTTAGTTCCTCCTCTTTTTTAAGTTGGAGAGAAAATGAGAAATCAACTATTTTTACAGTTGACAAATTTAACAACATTGGCTACTACATAATTAATCAGTATAGAATAGATATGGTAATATGACTATTACCTCTTTTTCACTATCAGGATCTCATCAGTACTAAACTCCATCCATGCCAAATCATAGAGCCAGTAAAATGTTTTGTTTTGAGAATTTACAGTAAAATGTGTGTGGTATTTGAAGTTAAATTTTTTTTTATCAAGCACTAAACGCAGTACCTTTTTTTGGGATAGACTTTTACCGATAATTTCTAACAAAATACTTCTGTTTCGGTGCAAAATGCTGTCAATTTCAGATGCCGCATCCTTAGTTATGCTTCTAAGTTTAAAGTGATAATAACTTTTGCATTTAGGGCTGCAAAACAATTTATCGCTGCGTCCATTAAATTGCTTTTTACAAATTTTACAGATTTTATTCATTTAGCTTAATGTAATTCAGTTAAGTATGATTTAATGCTGAACATCCCAAAATAGTTGATTTAGATTTTTTTCGAACCACCTCTTTTCAATTCTTCCTCCTTGTGAAGTTGGAGAGAAAATTAGAAATCAACAATTTTT
>CAYVGM010000179.1:0-6047 GCA_964451125.1 uncultured Chitinophagales bacterium | reverse complement strand
AATTAGTCAAAACGCACCGCCTTACTCATATTCTAATGCATAATTCGGGTTTAAATCCTGTAAACCAGGCGCAGGGCAATAAAGACATTTCGTGCAAAATCTCAAATCTATTGTTGATGCAGTTTCCAAATGGTTGCACATAAAGAAAATTTAATTGGAATTTCTTAGTGTTCTATTTCCTGCTATTGCACTATTGGATGATTATGATTGGCAGATTACGTTTCAATTCATGATTTTTCATGCAAATTGGCTATTCCTCCATCAAATGTTAAAAAAATCAAACGGAAACAACCTCAAAATCAAAAAAAACGACTAAAAATTAAAAAAGAATGAGATTTTTATTGGTTTTAAAAAAAATGTCGTAATATTGCAGATTAACAGTGATTAAAACTTCTTAAGAATTATTAACAAAACCAGTTAGTCTTTATGAAAAGAAAATTATTATTATGGTTGTTTGGTCTGTTGCTCACAGTCCAAATGTATGCACAAAATCGTACGATAAGCGGTACGGTAAAAGATGCCAAAGGCGAGGCGCTGATTGGCGTAAACGTAACAGGAAAAGGTACTACTATAGGTACTGTAACTGACATTGACGGAAAATATACACTTGAACTTCCAAAAGAAGTGGGAACGTTGGTTTTCTCCTATGTTGGGTACACCACTCTCGAAAAAGCAGTAACAGCTAAAACAATAGATGCTGTTTTGAACGAGGAAGGAAAAGTATTAGAAGATGTAGTCGTAACAGCTCTGGGTGTAAAGAAAGAGCAAAAAACTTTATCTTATTCTGCAACTACAATTTCTAATGCAGCTATTACAAATGTTAAGACACTAAGTGCTTTAGAGTCTCTAACTGGGAAAGTTTCTGGGTTAAAGATTAGTTCGGCAAGTGGTCAACCAGGTGCATCAACTAGGGTTGTTATTAGGGGCTACTCATCAATTTCTGGCAACTCAAGTCCACTATATGTAATAGATGGAGTGCCTGTTAATAACCCAACAACACAATTCAGAATGGGAGATGGAGGTGTAGACAAATCAGTTGATTTTGGAAATCAAATAAATGAGATTAATTCGGACGACATTGAGTCTATGACAGTTTTAAAAGGAAGTGCCGCATCTGCTCTATATGGCACTAGAGGTTCAGCTGGGGTTATTCTAATAACTACGAAATCTGGAAAGACTAAAGACAAAGATGCAGAAAAGATACATGTCGACTATTCATTAACATTAGAGGGTTCAAAAGTTTTAAGAGTGCCTAAGGTACAAGATATATATGGTCAAGGTTGGTTTTTCTTACATTATACTCAAGAGAATGGAAACTGGGGACCAAAATATACAAACTTGCCACGTCCTTGGGGTTGGGGAGATTCAATATCATATGGAGGAGAGCCAGCTAATTCTGGTGTTAATCCTAGTATACTAGACTTAACTAAGAACTACAGTTTTGATAAAAACCATTTTAAAAATGCATTTGAGACAGGATTAATGATAAATAATTCTATCGGCATTACAGGTTCATCAAAGGCACTTTATTATAAATTAAACTACTCTCAGATAAAAAGTAATGGTGTCATACCTGGTACATCAGATAGTTATAAAAGACACACCATTTCTGCAAGGATTGGTGCAGATTACAATAAATTTGGTTTTGATGTTGCTATGAATTATATTAACAAAAATCAATCTGCTGTTGAAGGTGGTCAAGAAAGTGAAAGTTACGGTAAAACTTTTATGCAAGAATTATTACAAATCCCTAATGATATACCGATAAATCAGATTAAGGATTATAATGATATTCATTTTAATACAGATAACTATTTTACTCCATATGCAACAAATCCATTTTTTAACCTAAATCAGAATGGAAATATTTATAGTGAAAATAGATTCTTTACTTCAGTTGAATTAACATATAAACCAATTAAGGATCTTGTAGTCAAATCAAGATTTGGTGGAGATTTTTCATTTGGTAATATTAAACAGTGGGGGGCTATTATTGACTATTCAAAAAATCCACTATCTCCATTATCATTGGAACTTTATGATGCTGTTCCTAATAATACTATTGGCGCAGTAAGAGAACGAACCTTTGAACGCAGACAACTAAATGGAGATTTTATTGCTACTTATAATAAATATCTATTTAAAAACTGGATAAATATTGATTTATTAGCAGGGTTCAACGTAAATGGACAATCCTCTAAAAGATTGACATCTTCAGTAGAAGGTTTAACCCTGCCAAACGTTTATACACTCACTAACTCTAATAATATTCCAAAGCTTGGTCAACTTAATTCTTTATCAAGGGCAATTGGTCTTTATGGACAATTTACTTTAGGGCTTAAGAGTGCTTTATATTTAACATATACTGCACGTAACGATTGGAATTCAACTCTGCCCGAAAAAAATAGATCTTTCTTTTATCAAGGAGGAAGTGGATCCTTTGTATTGACAGAATTGTTTAAAAAGAAAGTTAAATATGTTTCATTGATAAAGCTTCGTGCTGGTTATGCCAAAACTGGAGTTGCAACTGCACCATATCTAGTTAATGATGTATACACTCAAGCAACTATGGTTGCCGGTGATTATGGAACTACTGTATTTCCATTTGATGGAGTCAACGGTTTTGAACCAAGAACTATAATTGGCAATCCTAATTTAAAACCTGAATTTGCAAAAGAGTTAGAGGTAGGTGCAGACCTTAGATTTTTTGATGAGAGATTGAATATTGATTTTGCTTATTACGATAAACGACAACAAAACATGATATTATTGGCAAATATAGCTCCATCCACAGGTGCTTCATTTCAAAATATCAATGCCGGTTCAATTCAGAATAGAGGATATGAGTTACTGGTAGATGTTACGCCTTTAAAATTCAAGAATTTCTCATGGAATATAAAATATAATTTCAACAAGAATCAGTCAAAAGTACTTGATTTAGATCCGAGATTAGGAAACAGCTACGTAATTGAATCAGCATATAATGTTGAATTGAGATTAGAGAAAGGTCAACCTGTTGGTACATTCTATGCCCCTGATATTCAAAAAACAGATGATGGTAAAGTAATAGTAAATCCTACAACAGGAATTCCAAAATCAACTACTGAATTGACAAGAGTGGGTGACATGAACCACAAATATACAATGGGTCTTGAAACTTCCATATCATTTAAAGGCGTAACTATTGGTGGACAACTTGATTTTAGAAAAGGAGGTCTATTTTGGTCTTATACAAAACAATTGCTGACATTTACAGGAGCTGACTGGCAGACAACTTTTAACGACAGACAAATAATGATTTACCCGAATTCTGTAATAGCTTCTGTTGCTCCAGATGGTACGACCACATATACTGAAAATACTACCCCAATTTCAAAAGTAGCATATTGGCAACAGTATTGGAATGCACAAAACACTTATATTGAAAGAGAGAATATTTTAGATAAAACCTTTTTAAAACTAAGAGAAGTTTATATAAATTATTCTTTACCTGCAAAAGCACTTAAGGCAACTAAATTAAATAATATTTCATTTTCATTAATTGCTAGAAATATAGGTTTATGGACACCAGCTTCAAATCATCATGTTGATCCGGAAAGTACAAACTTTGGTACAGGCATTGAAGGAGAGTTCGGCGAATTTGGTATAACTCCTTCAGTGGGTAGTATAGGATTTACATTTAAAGCAGGATTTTAATTTCAATTGGTTTATATAAATAAAATTTTTTAAAAATGAAAAACAAATATCTTATATTAATTTTATTAATGACTATATTTTTACAGTCATGCAACAAATTTTTGGATGTAAACACAGATCCAGATAACCCGTCATCAGTACCTATTGAGAGTGCATTGCCAGCTGCGGAATTAGAATTAGCAGGAGGAATTGGTGGTTCTTTTGGTGTTTTGGGAGGAATATGGTCTCAACATTATACACAAAACAATGGTTCTTCTCAATATGCTACCGAAGATGCCTATGCATTAACTAATGGAGATTATAATAGAGTGTGGGTATCTGCTTATGCTGCATTAAATAATTTAGAAAAGATTAAAAAACAGGCTGTGACTAATAATGATTGGAATTCACATCTAATAGCTGTCTGTTTGCAATCTTATGGTTTCCAAATACTTGCAGATTTTTTTGATAAAATTCCTTATACAGAAGCTTTGAATACAAGTATTAGTAGTCCAAAATATGATGATGGTTCAGCAATTTATGACCAATTAATACTAAACTTAAAAGATGCACTATCTAAAGATTTCTCTTTAACTACTAATACACATCCTACTACCGATTTTATTTTTCAAGGTGACAATGAAAGATGGCAACAATTTGCAAAAACAATGATTTTAAAGCTTACTCTAAGAAGATCTAAAGTTGACCCTAATATCACTACCAATCTTCAATCTGTTTTAGATAGTTATGATGGACAATTTTTATCTGATAATGCAGCAATTACCCAATATCAAGATCAACCTAATAGATATAATCCACTATATGAATCAGATAAATATTCATTAAATACTACGAATAACTTAAATGCAAGTTTTACGTTGATATCATTTCTTGAAACTCACGGAGATATTGATAGAATTCATGAATTATTTACACCTAATTCTAATGGAGATTATGTTGGAGGTATCCAAGGAAATGTAAATATTCCTGTAAGTGCAGAAAAAAGAGCAATTGCAAAAATCTCACCGACACAACCTTTCTATTTCTTTGGTAAAGATGAAGTTTCATTTATGTTAGCCGAAGTGCGTGAAAGACTTGGACAAGATGGTAGTACTGATTATAATAATGGTGTAACTGCAGCATTTGAAAAGTTAGGTCTGGATGGGAGCTCATTTATAGCTACTGGTGGACAATATGAATACCCTACTGCAGGTACATTTAATGATAAATTAAAGGCAATAATAACACAAAAATGGGTATCTCATGTAATTCAAGGATGGGAATCTTTTTTTGACCAAAACAGAACTGGGATTCCTAAAATCTCTACTGTACCAGCTGACAATGTTGCTTACATACCAGGGGATTTTACATTTTCTGTCACAGGTGTTACTTCGGGCTTGTTTCCCAAAAGATTATTATTCCCATTGATTGAAGTACAAAATAACAATAATACACCTAGTCAGGTCGCACTAACAACTCCGGTTTGGTGGGCAAATTAATAATATTTTTAAATTTTATAATATGAAAAAAATAAGTTATATAACCATCTTCATGTTCATTTTGACGGTCTCATTCTTAAATTCATGTGATTTGGCAAAAGATGTTAAACCAACAGGTACTGCTGTACAAGATATGGCAGGGGACTGGTTTATCTTACAAAATAATTTAACTGACGGAATTAATGGTACTGCATGGAAAAGAGTAGTTACTTATAATACATCAGCAAATGATAATGATACACTTTGGTTAAATACTAGAAGTGCATTATTGTCTGGCACTAACTTTGTTGCTAAAGTGCCAGTAACTATTAGTCAACTTACGTATAATGCTACTTCTGATTTGAAAACTACCACTACAGCCACAGTATCAATATTAGAAGGCAAAGTTTTAAAAGGTGTTGCTACAACATCTGGAGGAAACAAATCGGATAGTATTTTTATTAAATATTCTATTTCTAATAAACCAGGAAAGGAATATTCCTTATCAGGATACAAACGTACAGGTTTCTTAGAGGACGAACATTAAGTTCTAATAATAAATAATTTAAAAGAGGCTGTTCATCAGCCTCTTTTTTTATTCCTACTTAACACACATTTAATTTATCTCTACATCTCATTTAGCCTCTTTATTTGCTATCTTTGCACTGCATTTTTAAAGCTCGTGAAACACCAACTTTCCATATTCTTTTTTGCCTTTTGTTTATTGCTGACATCTTTGTCTTTTGCAGAAGAACATACTACAACAGCGTTCTCTGCTACAGCAACCAATGCTGTACAACCTCATGAAGCTGTTGCTAACGAACATGCTATAGAAGCTGAACATGGCAATAAAGATGCATCTTCAGTAGTGGTAGAACATATCATGAACCACAT
>CAYVGM010000178.1:0-6112 GCA_964451125.1 uncultured Chitinophagales bacterium | reverse complement strand
CAATTCCCTACATCGCAAGCCGACTTACTGTTTGCTGATTTTTCATTAGCTTATCGGCTTTTGATGTAGGGAAAAATAATTACTCAAGAGAGTTTTCTATAAGACATTCTTTACTTTATTTGTGCAAGTTGATTTATCAGCTTTTGCGTTAATAAGTACAAAATACTGCCTAATAGTTTTATGGTTTATGCAAGTAAATTTATAGCGCTTGCTTAGCTTATGAAATATGTAATTATGCGTATGTGAAACTTGAAAGCGCATTAACGATTCACTTATTGTTTAATAAATTTTTCTGTAGATGTGCCACCATTTTTAAAAGTCAAATTCATAAAATAAATCCCTTTTACAAGATGTGAAATATCTACTCTCTCCGTGTTATTTTGTATATAGTGGATTTCTTTTCCTGTAATATCACTGATAGATAGAGATGTTATTTGTTCGGTTGATGTAATCTGTATGAAATTATTTGCCGGATTTGGAAAAATCTGATACGAATTTGCTGATGCCTTTTCACGAATACCTGTTACTGTCATATTTATACTGCTACTAGTATCTACACAGCCATTTATGCTGATTCTTAAAGCATAACAGCCACTTACTGTGGGCGTGTAACTTTGGGCATTGGCTCCGGCAATGGGCTGGTTTGCATTATTGCAATCTAACCAAGTATAAGAAGCTCCGGCTTGGTTGGCGGTCAACATTCCGTTTGTTTGGCTTACTGTATTTCTATATACTTCTACTACGCCAGTAGCAGATGCTGAGTTATTTAATGCGTCTGTAATTGTTACTGTGTAAGTACCAGAAGGGTATCTACCCATAAATGGTGTTCGCGCTCCATTACTCCAGATATATGTATAAGGTGCAACACCACCAATAGCATGAGCACCCATAATAGAATTATTTAAATTAAAGCATGGTTTATTAACGCTAACTGATGCAGTTAATGGTGCCGAATTACTTAACAGAGTAATTTTTATAGAAGTTGATCCTGAAGAGGAATCGTTATAGTATTTATATGGTGAACATCGATAATTTTGTGTGGATTCGGAAGTAAATAATATCTTTGATTGAAAGCCACAGGTATCATCATTCAAACTAACTACTCCATAGTCCCCTGTTTGAGGCCTTATCCCGTACAAATATAATTGAACATCATCCGTAGTTAAGTTGCAAGTTTCAATCTGATAAGTACTTCCTTTAACTAAATTTGAAAAAGTAACATACTGCCCATACCGAACAGGAGCACTGGTTACAGACTGTCCAACTACAACTGGCGTAGTGATTGTTACAGATGATGCTGAGCCGAGTGTTGGGAATTGTGCATATAATTTTGGACTTGTAATAGCTACTACTGCTGATAATATCCATAGCTTATATTTAATTTGACAAGATGTTGTTAATATTATTTTCATATACTATTTTTATTATTATTTATTAATTATGAGTATAGATTTAAGGTTAGAATGTTCTTTTACAGCTAAAAGTGCCGCTAATATTAAATTGCGAATTTGTCCATGTGCCATTTATATCATTTTGATTGCTGCCAAAAACTTTACCTGTAAACGTGCTGCTTGTAGATGTATTACCTGCCACTACGATATCTTGGGCATTTGCTGTGCCATCAGCTGTAAATTTGGTTTTCTGAGGATCATTATTGCTCATAAATATCGCAGATAAAGACACAGTAGAACTTTGAAACTCCTTATATACAAGACCGTTAATAATACCTTGGTCACCACCCGTGTAAGTTCCTTCATAGCATCTTACTCGAGCATGTGAGGTTTCTTTTTCTATGATAAATTTTGCATTTGGATGACCAATTATATTAGCTTCAACCACTTCAAATACATTTAGGTTATTAAGCTGAATATGCAAAGTGCTTCCATTGCTAGATTTTAGAAAGACTCCTTCTTGCCCTGCTGGCGTAGTTATGCGGTCGAAGAAAATACGAACACCATCTATGTTTGCAGTAGCTGAAATATTATTCCCAAAATTATTGCCATCTATTATTATAGTACCACTAGAACCAATCATTACACCTCTGAATAAACCGGAATCCGGTACATTATCATACTTTGCTAATGCTTCTGGCACATCGCTAAATGAGGTTTCGTAGCTGTTTTCTTTTTTACAAGCTACTAAAAATAGTAAGCTGACAAAGATTGTAAAAGAAAAGAATTTTAGCTTTAGGATTTGATTTCTCATTGCTTTAAGAATTTACATGAATTAATACTACAAATCTATACAGGTAATATGTATCAAGAAATACGTAATTCTGCGTATAGGGATTATGCTTAATTTTGAATATCTGCTAAATTCCGAATTCAAACCAGACCGGCTAAGCTGTAGTTGACTATAAAATTGCAGTTAGAAGGATAGTCGTATTATCCGGATGGCTTTCTATTTGAAATGTTCCGTTAATTTCGCGCATGCGTTTTTCCATAATCCTGAGTCCGTTTCCGTATGTGTTGGAAGGGGTAAAACCAACACCGTTATCTGTGATTTTAATTAACAGAGTCCGGCTTTTTCCCATCTCTATATTAATATGTACTGTTGCGGCTTGTGCATGTTTGAGGATATTTGTCAGCGCTTCTTTTACACATAAAAATATATTTTTACGTGCCGTGTTTTTTAAAACAAGTTGCTTATTCAGATTGCTTTCCGTAAAAGTGAATACAATAGTGGTATTGTCGAAAATTGATTTCGCATGTTCGTTAATATACGTGACAAAATTAGACAGTTCATCATTTTCGGGTTTCAGTGTCCAAATAATGGTGCGCATTTTTTGCGATAAATCTTCTGAAATTTCTGCAATCTTTAATGCAAACCGCTTATGCGTTTCCAAGTCATTAATATCTTTATGAATATCACTCAATATGCGTATGGTACTTAGGCCTCCACCAATTTCGTCATGTAAGTCAGCCGTAATTCTGTCGCGCTCTTTAAACAATTGCTGTTGAGAGATAATGGTATTATTCAAGTTGCTTTCATACGCAAATTTCGACTTCAGGATTAAGCCGAAATTTAAAAACAAAAACTCTACCACCACACCGACATAAGTTAGCCAGATTGTTTCATAATGAGGCAATCCCGAAATTTTCATATATAAAATTGAAAAAGTAGTTCCAGTCAATAAAAACAGAGTTCCCAGCACCAGGATATTGGCTAAAATATCTTTTTGGCGAACGAGGAACAAGACTAAATATAAAGAATACAAAATAAGAATACCCATACAGAAGAAAAACAGAGGCTCATTGATATAGTATCGATGCGTGATTCCTGCACTGATAATATCTGCAATTCCAATAACCAACACAATCTTTTGTACCCACCTCAGCACTTTGGTCACCTGCGTATATTTTTGATCCATATTGCAGAAATACTCTCCGAATTTGAAATAAAAATAAAAACACAAGAGCGCAATGCCTCTGTCTATAGTAAACAAATTATCATCCGCAATAGTAAACTTTAGCGGATTAAATACAGTAGTCGTTAAAAAGATCTGATAGATGGAAATCGCAATAATATACAACAGGTAATACACGTACTCGATACGTCTGTATATATAATACTGGTAAATGATAAAAACCGACTGAAAGAAAATAATTCCAAGATAAAAGTAAACATACCAAGGTGTTTGAGGCGGCTGCATCATGCAATTTACTATTATTTTACAGAAATTTTATGCGACTGATTCATATACAGGTTGACAGCTTCCACGCGCGTATTGACATGGAGCTTGCGGTAAATATTTTCAATATGCTTACGTACTGTTCCCTCGCTGATGTTGATATTTGAAGCTAATTCTTTATTGAGCAAACCTGTTGCCATGAGCTTCAAAATTTCATTCTCTCGTTCAGTAAGTTGCTGAATATTATAACTGCTTTGATTGTTTTGGATAAAACTTTCCAGGACTTTCCGGGCTATAACATGACTCATCGGTGCACCGCCTAGCAATACATCTTCTATCCCTTGCAAGATTTTGGCCATACCATCAGTTTTTAATATATAACCTGAAGCCCCAGCCTTTAGTGCTTTGAATATTTTATCATTCTCTTCCAACGAAGTACAGATTAAAAATAAGATTTCGGGGTTTCTGTTTTTCAAGATAGAAATACATTCGATGCCGGAGATTTCTGGCAGGTTAATATCCATAAGCACCACATCGGGAAGTAAGACAGGAATACCCTCTAGTGCATCTTCTGCATTTGAATAAGATGCTAACAAAGTGTAGCCATCTGAAACTTCAATCATAAGTGATAAAGCATGCCTTAGCTCTTTGTTATCCTCTACAATACATATTTTTTTATCAGCCATAGTGCAAATTTCATTTTTATTTCCAAGATTGAATATACGTAATTCTGCGTACGACCTCGTAGGTTGCTATTACAAAATCAACAAAATAAGTCTTTTGCCATATTAATAAGTCAAAATAACCTCGTAGGTTGTTAAATTACGGATACTTTAGTTATTAAAAATCCGTAAATTGCTATCGTATGTTTTCACTATTTAATCCCCTTGATTTCAATGATCCGGTTACGTATGCCATTCCGGGATTTGTTTTACTCATCGTATTGGAATTCACCTTGTATATACGCAAAAAACTAAAGCCCGGAATTGATTATTACAAGGATGCTACTGCCAGTATAGGCTTAGGATTAGGTTCCGTTCTTATTGATTTACCCATGAAAGCAATTGCCATTGGCTATCTGCTTTGGTTTTATCAGTTCCGCATTTTTCAAAATTTAGGACCTGATACTATTCAGGAATTTGCCAGTTTAAGCTGGAACAAATCGCATTGGTGGGTTTGGATACTGGCATTGTTTTTTCAGGATTTTGCCTTTTACTGGCACCATCGCCTCAGCCATGTTATTCGGATATTGTGGGCAGCACATGTCAATCATCATTCATCCACCAATATCAATTTTGCCGTAGCCCTTCGTCAAAGTTGGTTAGAATTATTATATAAAGATGCATGGTATATTCCTTTGGTACTTATTGGTTTTCATCCATTAATGATTTTGACATTGCATCAAATCAATTTGATTTATCAGTTTTTGCCACATACAGAAACTGTGAAGAAATTGCCTCGTTGGTTTGAATTTATCTTTAATACACCTTCTCATCACCGCGCACACCATGCCAGCAATATCAAGTACTTGGATAAGAACTATGGCGGCATTTTTATTATATGGGACAGGCTGTTGGGTACTTTCCGGGAGGAAGATGATGAAAAGCCTGTTTATGGTATCACGCATAATATTCATTCCTATAATTTGTTCTATATCACTTTCCATGAAGTGGGCAATATCATACGAGATGTAAAATCTGCTCCTACTTTCAAAGATAAGCTGCATTATATATTTGATGCACCGGGTTGGTCGCATACCGGCGATGACCAGCGTGCCAAAACTTTACAGAAGAAAATGGGCTATTAAAAAAAATTATTTTTTTTGGAAACTTTCTTGTGATAAAATTGGTTTATTAAATAAACTACTTTATTTTTGAACTTAATTTACAAACTATGGAACCGAATGAAAGCCTGCAGATCATAGAAAATATGATAGCCAAAACAAAAGGAAATATAGCGACCAAGAGCAAGTATTTCTTACTATGGGGTTGGGCGGTATTTCTTACTGCAATAGCGCAATATATTTTAATCCGTATGTTATTTCCACATGCTCAAATGGTGTGGCTGAGCATGATTATTGCGGGAATTATTGCTGTATTTATTGCTGTTCGAGATAAGAAAACAGAAAAATCCATTTCTTATGTCGGCGATGCTGTACGCAAATTGTGGCAAAGTATTGGTATTGCTTGTATCCTCATTGTAGTGCTTACAATTAAAGGCACAATATTTTCTATACCGGTATTTATACTAATTTATGGTGTGGGCGTTTTTACCACGGGCAGAATCATACAGTTTAAACCCTTAATAATTGGTGGTCTTATTTGTTTTGTCAGTTCGCTTATCAGTGTATTCATTCCGCAGGACGCAAATCAATTATTATTGTTAGCGGCAACGGTAATGTGTTCATATATCATACCCGGACATCTGTTATCTGCAGAAAGCAAAAAAGCAATCAGATGAAATCACTCCCGCAACTAGATC
>CAYVGM010000177.1:0-6144 GCA_964451125.1 uncultured Chitinophagales bacterium | reverse complement strand
CATTATCTGTATGAATTAATTTTGAAATCGTTAGTGCTTTTTCATTCAGGAAAAACGACGACTATTACACTAAATGAATGGCTTACTGAAATAGAAATTTTGTATCATAAAGGTAATTTCAAATCATGTATTAAACATGTTTATAAGGCTCAGCATTTAGCCAGATCGGCAGACGAATTTTTATATTTATTAAAACTGTTGCATTACGAAAAGCTGGTAAATGCCCATGTCAGTTATTACAACCGCACAGATGAGGCAGTTGGAAATGAAATAAAGACTATTTATAAACTCATAGAAAATTCGATGCTGTTTGATGATTTATTCCAAAAAGCTACCCAGTTGAGAATTACTATTTCGAAAACAAGAGAAATAGAAGATATAAGGATACTGGAAAAATTGCTGGCAATTAAATTATTGAGCAAACCGTCTTATGCTCTTAGTACTGCAAGCAAAATCAAATATTATCAAATCCATGCAATTAATAATTTTATTCAGCAAAATACTAAAAAAGAATTGGCAAATAATGAAGCAGTAATTCAACTTATGGACAGCAAGCCAAATTTTAAAAGGCTTCATCTGCTTGAATACGTAAATACCTTCGCCCGCATATTGTCCATTACTAAAAATACAGATGAATCACAGTTTTATTTGGCATTAGACAGAATACGCAGCATTTCATTATCTACAGATGAATTACATTACACTCGTATTGCGGCACAAATTTTTATCTTCAGTTATATGACGGAGTTTTCTTTTTATTTGCAAAATAAATATTTTATTAAATCAATAGAAATTATTCCGGAAATAGAAATCGGAATGAAAAAATATAAAGACATTCTTATTGCCTCTTATCATGTGACAATAATTTACATGCTGGCTTATTACTATTTCTGTATTGGTGATTTTGATAAAGCAGGAAATTACATCAACCGGTTACTGAACGATTATGAAGAAAAAAATCGTCCTGATATATACAATTTTGCCAAGTTGCTGAATCTGTTTATACATTTAGAAAAAGGAAATTTTACCTATATCAAGTATAAACAAGCGAATGTGCGATATTATTTTAAAAAGCAAAGTGCGTTACATGCTACTGAAAATGCAATACTGGATTTTTTTTCTAAAGAAAAAAATTATACGGCAAACTTTAAGCAATCTTTGCTTATTCTTTCAGCTGAATTGTCTGAAATGCAACAAGATAAAATGGAGAGATTTACGCTCAATTATTTTGATGTAAACAGTTGGATAAATGCTAAACTGACGGGCAAGAAAACGATTGCAGATTTATTTGCTTAAAATTTGCTTACTGGCAGCCTTTATCTATTCTGGATTGAGTGTCATTATCCGGAAAGCAAAATCCTGATGGTATGGTAAGTGGCGCATATCGCTTGATATTTGCATCATATAAGCCATCTTCAATAAAGACTCGCAATTTTTCTAGCTCATCGTCAGTCAGGTTTAATGGCTTAAATGCACTGGCCAACTGTGTATCCGGAACTATCGCATTTGATTTAATAGCTTTGTTTTTATAGTCCAGTACTTCTTTTACCGATTCAAACTGCGCACCATGACCCAAAAATTTAATACCTTTCAGATTGTATAATTGCGGTACTTTAAATTTATACATGTCTTCGGCTTTGCCGGTAAATCCACCTCTTCCCTTATGTTCTGCTTTATCTGCTCCTGCATTAATGGCACCATAATTTCCGGTCAGCAAATCATCCATGCCGAGCGCATAGAATTCCATCGAATTGAGTGCCGGTCCAGTGTGGCATTGTACGCATCCGGCTTTACCAAAAAAGAGAAGTGCACCTAGTTTTTGTGTTTCTGTCATTGCGCTATTATCTCCATTCAGCCATTTTTGAAATGGGGCTTCATTGCTTACGAGCGTTCTTTCATAAGCGGCGATTGCCAATCCTGCGTTGATAGGGGTCATCCTTCCTGTTTCAGGAATGTCGGCAAAAGCAAGATCAAATAAATCTTTTATTGAAGCAATATTACTTAAAAATGCTTTGTCAATTTTTAATCGATGCACATTTTGCCCGGCTATGGCTTGTGTTTCCAACCCTTGAAATCCTAATAAATTAGTTTCTTTCGGAGTACCCGGTGTCCAGGCATATTGGACATAAGCATTTTTGCCTACAGCACCAAATTGTCCGTTCCACAACATTAATTCCTGATAAGCTGTATTTAATACCGTTGGTGAACGTATGGGTTGCACATCAATAAGAGCAGTAGGGTAGGACGGATTAATTTTTCTTTGTTCACCGTTAGTACCAAATCCGATTCCTCCCTCTCCGATACCCTGTGCAATACCGGCTTGAAATCCGGCTTCCACATGATGGCAGCTGGCACAGGAATAGGTCATCATCCCTTCTGTGTTTTTAGGGTTTGACCCTATACAGGTTTCATGAAATAAAATTTTGCCAAGGGCTACTTTTTCAGGAGAGAGCCTGTTTCGAGGGTCTTGAGGAAATTCGGCCAAATTAGCACCTGAAGGCAACTTAAAATAAGCCTTACCGCGCCCGCCTGAGGCTTTTATCAATAAGCTGTTTAATGTATCATCTATAGAAGAAATATCGTTGTCTTTTTCACAACTGATGGCATTCCAGGAAATAAAAATTACGATAAGTAATTTTATAGCTTTCCGAGTGTAACATTTTTGCATGAATAAAAAATAATTTCACGTGACTAATCGAACTATAGACTGAATAAATGAGCATATAGTTGCGAAAGCTAAGGTAAAATATATTTATCTTAACTTGAATGGCAAATATTATTTTTAGTAAAATTTTTGCAATTCACTAACTTGACTGTTTGGCAAGTTCTGTGCGAAAGGTATCTATTGTGTCCGATATGCTGTCTACTACTTTAAAAAATATGGCCAGTTCATCGGGACTTAAGTTTTCTGTGATTTTCTTTTCCAGATTAAATACAGTTCGCAAGGCAATTTTGCGCAATCGCTTGCCTTCTTCCGTAAGCACTACCAAAACTTTGCGTTGGTCTTCTTCGGCCGGCTTGCGGATGATTGCTTTCTTTTCTTCCAGACTGTTTAAGGTTCGTGATAAACTATTGGGTTCCATACCGATTCTGGGTGCAATTTTGGTTACCGGCACACCATCTTCTTCATAGATAGCCATCAACACGAATGCCATAGAAATAGTGCCGTCATTCTGACTGGCTCTTTCGTTAAACAACTTAACAATATTGAGCCAGGAAGTTCGTAAATGATATATGACCATCTGATCGGCAGCCTGTTGAAATAAATCCATAAATAAATGTAAATAAAGAAAAATAAAAAAAATAATATTGACTTAAAAATTCAATGCATGCATTGAAAATTAATGAGAATTTAGCATTGAGTTTGATTTAGTTTAACCCTGTATAATTAACATATTAATTATTTAATATTTTTACTATTGTTTACAAAATAGTTTCTTAGCTTGAGTTAATCGTTTAAATCTTTCAAGTTGCTTAAATTTGCAGGTCAAATTATAAATATCGAATCATGAATGACTATTTGCAAAATGCTACTTTAAGACAACTCTTAAAAACATTAAATATCCCGGTACCCGTACCGCCCATTTTAAAACGAAATCTCAATCCCTATCAAGCCAATGAATTTCAAGATAAATCCATTGCAGTTTTTGGAAAGGAAACTGAATTTTTAAAAGAATTCCAAAAAATAATATCTGAATACACTTCTCACCAAACCATATACGCTGATAAACTGGATGCAGTTGTTGTCAGTTGTGTGGGCATAAATTCGTTTATGGAACTGGAAGATATTTTCAGTGAACTGAAAAATGTTTTGGGAAAAATTAACGCAAACGGCAGAATTCTCATTCTATCTAAAACAGATAATTCGAGTGCTGTTTCTTTTATACTTCAAAAATCGCTTGACGGATTTATGAGAGCCTTATCCAAAGAGATTGGTGGAAAAAAAGGAGTTACGGTTAACCAACTTAAAATCCAAGCAGATGAAATAATTACCAATGCCATTGTACATGCAACGCTGTTTTTTCTTAGTGATAAATCATCATTCATCACTGGGCAAGTTGTTTCACTAAGCTCAAAAACAGGAGCTGTCTTCACGAGTATTGATCAGCTTTTGAAAAATAAAACGGCTATCGTTACCGGCGGAGCAAGAGGTATAGGTGCGGCTGTGGCAAGAGCTCTTGCACGCGAAGGTGCTAAAGTGATTATCATAGATATTCCTGCTTCTGAGCAAGATGCGCGAGTACTTGCTGATGAAATAGGCGGGATTGTATTATTAAAAGATATTACTTCGGCTCAAGCCTTACAAGAAATACGAGATTTTGTATTGGAAAATTATGAAGGTTTGGATATTTTAGTGAATAATGCAGGAATAACCAAAGATAAAACACTGGCTAAAATGTCGATAGACCAATGGAGAGCTGTAATGGCTGTCAATTTGAAGGCTGTAATGGATTTATCGACAACTTTTATTGAAAAGGGATTGAATACGCATGCTAAAATAGTGAGTTTATCATCTATATCAGGCATTGCAGGTAATGTTGGACAAACCAATTATTCCCTTACCAAAGCCGGTGTGATTGGATTTACACAATATCTTGCCAAGCACCAACATGATATATATGCTAATGCTGTTGCTCCGGGATTTATAGAAACCAAAATGACTGAAAATCTTCCTTTCTTGGTAAAAGAGGGCGGCAGACGTTTGTCAACACTAAAACAAGGCGGATTGCCGGAAGATGTAGCTGAACTCATTTGCTTTCTGGCATCACCGCTTTCCGATGCAATTAACGGAGAATGTGTACGCGTTTGTGGTGGAAGTATGATTGGGGCATAAAAAAAGTTTACAAAACTTTACATTTGTGAAAATAATGTTATATATTGGTTGCGTCATTTTAAACCAATAAATGTAGCATAATGAAAAGATTTATTATTTTATTATTTTGCTGTGTGATATTTCAGCCGGGATGGGCTCAAAAGAAAAAAACCAGCAGTAAAAAGACCAGTACAACACAATCTAAAGACCAACTGAATTTAAGAATCAGAAAGAATGTAACCCGTCCGGAAGGCAAGCATTGGTATGTTAATGTAGGAGGAGGTTATGGCATTCCGTTTTTATCTACAAACAAGCGTTCACCACTTAAAGAAGTTGGAGATAAAGAATGGTATCAACGTGAAAACGATTTATCGGTAAAATCAAAATTTGGTACGAACGGAGGTGGATTTTGTTTGAACGTAGGTTGGGGGCACATGTTTAATAAATACATAGGTATTGACGTGTTGCACACCATGGGATGGCATCCGGAGCAATTAGGTGCAAAAATTGATTTGCCAACTTATTATGCTACACAAAAAACAGGAACATTTGGTATTTATATTTCCCCGCATCTGGTAATGCACTGGGATAATGGTAAACGATTTGGTATAACCGGGAAAGCCGGTTTGGTATTGCCGATTTTTGGTAAAACTGAATCAAGAGCCTATATCCTGGATAACCAGGGTCGAGTAATTGAGACATTAGGTGGTTTGCCGATTTTACCTTTGAATACTGCTGCATTAGGATTGGGTAATTTAGCTAATCTGCAAATTGAAATTATCGGTAAAGCACATACTTCATATCATCCTACAGTAGGGGTAAGTACATCAATTGGTTTTGATGTGAAGCTGAATAAATTAGTTGATTTGTTTGCAGAAGTGAGAATACAAGCGTATACTATAAAATTGAAAGAAACTATTTTTGATGAATTTTCTCAAACATCAACATTAAATGTTGCAGGCATTCCAATTCCGGCACCGGATGGCTTATTGGCTATTCCATCACAAGTAAAAAATGCAGAAGAAGCACCGGAGTTTCTCAAACACTATGTGTATGTAGATGAAGTAAACGAAGAGTCAAATACAGCCAGATACGGTTTTAAAAGTTTGTTTGCTGATGGTCTTATAAAAGATTTATTACAACCAGGCGTTCCTAGTATAGATATAGATAAACCTATGGCAGAGCCCGGACAAAAGTTTAATGCATCCTCCATGTATTTTAATTTAGGTCTGCGATTTAATCTGACATCTAAAAAACGTCAGGATAAATTATATGAAAAACAAGGAAAGACAAACTATAAAAAAGGTAGTAAAAAACCTAAAATGACAGAG
>CAYVGM010000176.1:0-6157 GCA_964451125.1 uncultured Chitinophagales bacterium | reverse complement strand
CTTTTTTAATTCTTTAGTTTTAATGTCTTTAACAATCCCGGAAATGGTAGCTTCTTGAGCTTGGATTTTGTTTACTATTAGGAAAAGTAAACAGGCGGAAAATAGATACTTCATAAATAATTGATGTAAAGTTTACAAAAATAATAAGATAAATAAAAAAACCACCCATTTGGGTGGTTTTTTTTAGTTGGTATTCTAAAATTATTGTTTTACAAAGTCTCCGCTCAATTGAGGCTTAACGAGTGCTAATACACCCGGTATTCCAAAGACCGTACCATTGGTAGCAGTAAAATGTAAATGTAAATTACTGCCTGCAAGCCCTAAAGTACCATTTGCAGCAAGATTTGTTACCGTAACCCCGCTAATTGAGAGTGTTTTACCTGTCATGGTAAGTGTACCTGAAGTAGCACTAGAAACAACGATTTCATTAGATAAGCCTGTAACTTTAGTAGTCATATTTAATTTGTTATCAGAAGCATTACCATTATCAGTTATTATTATAGTATCTACTATAGGTCGGTGTTTTAATGTATCAAGAGCCGGATTTGAAATGGCTAATGTATCAATTTCCATAGACCCTGCATATACACCAACCCATGATGAATCATAAGTTGTAGTATTTGAATCATCACCGCAACTAATTGCGAAAAATGCTGCTACTACGGCAACAAATGCTAATAAACTAAATTTTCTTTTCATGTGATTTTATTTTTAATTATTTTGTTGCACAAATATAATGCCTAATTTGAATTTCACAAGTTTTTTTTAAAAATTATTGCAAATGATTAACCAATGTTTAGTAGCAAACAACTCAATTTCATCAAAAAAGGTTATATTGCAGTATAAAACTAATTAGTTATGACAGTTTCCATGATTTCAAGTAATCCGTTTGATACCAGTGCCATACCTCAAATAGTGCAGCACCAGCGCGATTTTTTTAATTCGGGCAAAACAAAGGACCTCGAATTTCGTACTGGTCAGCTAAAAAAACTCAGAAAAATTGTAGCTGATAATGAACAGCTCATTATGGACGCACTCAAAAAAGATTTGCATAAATCGGATATGGAAGCCTTTGGCACCGAAGTTGGTTTTCTTCTTGCTGATATTGACCATACCTTACGTGATATTCAAAAGTTAGCAAAAAAAAGAAGGGCTAAAACACCTTTGTTTCATCAATTGGGTAGTTCATGGGTACAGCCTGAGCCTTATGGGGTAGTATATGTAATAGCTCCATGGAATTATCCATTTCAGCTTACACTTTCTCCGGTAGTAGGTGCAATAGCTGCCGGAAATACTTGTGTGATAAAACCTTCAGAAATGTCAGAACACACTTCTGCATTAATTGAAAAACTGATTAACGAAAATTTTGAACCCGGATTTTTAAAAGTTATACTGGGCGGTATAGAGGAAAGCAAAGCCTTGTTGGAACAAAAATTTGATTATATCTTTTTTACAGGCGGAACTGAAATTGGCAGATATATTTATCAAGCTGCTGCTAAAAATCTGACACCCGTCACTTTGGAATTAGGAGGGAAATCACCTTGTTTTGTAGACTCCACTTTTAACAAGAAATGGGGTATACAACGTATAGTGTGGGGTAAATTCACTAATGCCGGACAAACTTGCGTAGCTCCCGATTATATTCTGGTAGATAAAAAGGCGAAAGCAGCATTTGTTGAAGCTTTTATTCAAACGACAAAAAATTTCTTTGGAGAAAATCCACAGCAATCACCGGACTTTGGCAGAATTATCAATGAAAAACATTTTTTACGATTAGCAAGATTGCTGGAGAAAGGCAATATTTTGATGGGTGGACAAACCGATATTCAAAATCTGTATATTGCCCCTACGCTAATTGACGGCCTTTCTACTGATGATCCGGTGATGCAAGAAGAAATATTCGGTCCGATACTTCCGGTAATCGAATACAATTCTATTGAAGAAGCTATAGCTTTTGTCAATTCAAGAAATAAGCCACTGGCATTATACATTTTTTCTAGCGATAGTTCCTATCAAAATAAAATTTTGGAAAATACGTCATCCGGAAATGCATCCATAAACGAATGCCTGATGCATGTTGGTCAGTTTGAATTGCCCTTTGGAGGAGTAGGAGATAGCGGTATTGGCGCATATCATGGTAAATACAGTTTTGATACCTTCAGTCACTTGAAAGGCGTATTGAAAAAATCCACACTTTCAGATTTTGCACAACGATTTCCACCTTATACTAAAGGAGGTACTGCCTTCATTAAAAAGATGATAGGTTGGTTTATGTAAACTGTTGAAGGATAATTAAAAATTAAAAAATGATAAATTTAGTATTTTAGCAACAGTAATATAATTTATTTTTATATTATATATTTATTATTATTGCTAAAAACATTTTCCTTCAATAGATCTCATCTAATAGCCTATTCCTTAATTACGCATACAACTCATCCAGTTGCTTTTCGATAGCCGGATCGTCTATGTATTCGTCATAAGTCATCAGCTTGTCGAGCATGCCGTTTGGTGTGATTTCAATGATGCGGTTGGCAATGGTTTCAGTAAAGGTATGGTCATGCGAGGTGAAAATCATCGAACCTTGATAGTCCATCAATCCATTGTTTAGAGAAGTAATACTTTCCAAGTCGAGGTGATTGGTTGGCTCATCTAAAATGAGAAAATTAGCTTCTTCGAGCATAGTTTTACTCAGCATACAGCGCACCTTTTCTCCACCCGAAAGCACGTTGCATTTTTTCAAACTTTCTTCGCCACTGAATAACATACGACCTAAAAAACCTCGGATAAAAGTTTCATCTTTTTCCGTGGAATATTGACGTAACCAGTCTACTAAGTTCAAGTCAGAGTTGAAAAATTCAGAGTTTTCATTCGGTACATAAGATTTTGTGATGGTAACGCCCCAATCAATCGTGCCTTTTTTAGCTTGTGCTTGTCCGGCTAAAATTTTAAATAAAGCAGCTACTGCAAGATTATTTCTTGAAATAAATGCAATTTTATCTCCTTTATGCATGTGAAAGGTAACATTTGGTATGGTAGTGCCATCCGGCAAATCGAATGTGAGATTCACTACATCCAGAATGCGGTCGCCCGCTTCGCGGGCTTGTTTGAAAAAGATGCCAGGGTATCTTCGGCTGGAGGGTTTGAGTTGTTCAATGTCCAGTTTCTCTAAAGCTTTTTTACGAGAGGTAGCCTGCTTGGATTTTGAAGCATTGGCACTGAACCGTGCGATAAATTCCAAAAGTTCAGCCTTTTTAGCCTCGTTTTTCTTGTTTTTATCTTCTCGCTGCTTGCGCAAAAGCTGTGAAGTTTCATACCAGAACGTATAGTTACCGGTATATAAATTAATCTTGCTAAAATCGATGTCTACGATATGCGTACAAACCATATCCAAAAAGTGACGGTCGTGTGATACGACGATAACCGTATTTTTGAAATCAGCTAAAAAGTTTTCGAGCCAGGCTATCGTGTGCACATCTAAGTTGTTTGTCGGCTCATCCAAAATCAAAATATCAGGATTGCCGAATAAGGCTTGTGCGAGTAACACCTTTACCTTGTCTGATGCGGGAAGTTCATTCATCATGCTGTAATGTTTGTCTTCTTTCACGCCCAGATTACTCAGTAATTCTGCAGCATCACTTTCCGCATTCCAGCCGTCCATTTCTGCAAATTCAGCCTCCAGTTCGCCCACTCTCAAACCGTCTTCATCACTGAAATCAGGTTTTTCATAAAGCGCATCTTTTTCTTTCATTACGTTGTAAAGCCTTTTATTTCCCATCAACACCGTATCGATAACAGCAAAATCATCAAACTCAAAATGATTTTGTTTCAGGACGGACATACGCTCGCCCGGAGAAATATCAATATTTCCTGTAGTGGATTCTATCTCACCGGAAAGTATTTTTAAAAATGTGGATTTACCGGAGCCGTTCGCACCGATTACACCGTAACAGTTGCCCGGCGTAAATTTTACATTCACTTCGTCGAAGAGTACGCGTTTTCCAAATTGTAAGGAAAGATTATTTACAAAAATCATGTTTACAGAAAATTTCCGCAAAGATACACTTTTTAACAGCTTTTATGGGAATACGCTTATTAAGTCAAAGATAATAAAAGCGTGTTGTGCAATAAAAAGCTAAAGGGATATTCCACTGGTATTATATACACCGTAATAGTAGCCTATACTGATTTGCGACAGGTTAATCCAGTAACACCAGTTATCTTGTTTGCGCAAGGTATTTAAAGTATGAAATCCATTTATGGCAATTTGCACTCTTTGTTGCGCATTGGCAAGATTGTTTACGTTTTTGGGGATATGTATAGTATAACCTTGTCCTTTTTGAGTATCCTTATTTACCCCCACGAAAATATCTCCGAAAAAAACAAATTGATGTCCGGTTAATTGAATAAAAAGCTGATCGATTTGGGCTATTTTTTGCATCATGGGTTTGTCCCACATGGGTTGTAAAATATTGATTTGTTCATGTGCGCCAAATTGAATAGCAGCTTCTGTTTGTTCGTCATAATATCCGGTCAGGTTGTTTTGTTGTTTCAGTAATTCAGCATGTTCCTGTATATTAAATCCTGATTTTGCTTCGTTGGTCAGCCAGTTTTCAGTCTTCATACTGCCCGCACCAACTAGACGGTTCATGATGCCAAGGGTACCGATATCTGTGAGTACATCAATTTGCCCTTGAATCAATACTTGGGATGACTCCATCAATGCTTCATCAAACGAATGTGTATTGTCAAATGGTATGTTTATATGATTTCTGAGCAGTACATAGCGAACATACAGAGCATCAGTAAGTCCCCAACGGACTTCATTGGCAGCAAACACACCAAGTTTTGTCCACAAAAATTCGGGGTATTTTCTAGTGAGTGCATCATAGCTCATCAATACAAATGCATTTTTTGCAAGAATGACATTGGCTACTGAATTAGGATAAAATTGTTGAGCCATGCGTTCTACTTTTGCTACATGTTGTAAGAAATTTGATTTGATTTGATTGTAACGCTGATGCAAAGAGATAGTCGTATCTATGTGCATGTACATTTCATCAATGCTATTAGCAATGGTGCGTATGCTGTCCATTAATTGGCGTTCACTTTGGGAGGGATAGATTTCCGTGGTAGTTTGTTGTTTTACCAGGTTTAAAATCTCTTGAATTTGAGTGTTACTGCCACATTGAGTATCATTTTGAGCTTCTTTTTTGCAAGAAATAAATACAAATACAGCTAACAAGAAGGGGGC
The DNA here is from genome assembly GCA_964451125.1 of uncultured Chitinophagales bacterium. Taxonomy (GTDB): domain Bacteria; phylum Bacteroidota; class Bacteroidia; order Chitinophagales; family JADIYW01; genus JADJSS01. The sequence goes on along the minus strand of CAYVGM010000176.1, from coordinate 903 downwards.
AACAGATTTCATAAGGTTATTGCTATCAATATTACAAAAAAATCACCGTTTTTTTACAAACTGAATAATATTAAATGAGTCGAATGTAATAGTTAGTAAAGATGTAAGCGGATGATAGCGATAACAGATTCTGCGTTTTAAACTACATAGAATCATTGTGTTTTTTAATCATAAATACTTATTTGGTACAAATCTGTTTAGATAGTCAAGAAAAAAAACATAGTACCGTCTATGGCGATTCCTATATTTTCTATACTTATCTCACTTTGTATTTAGCGCATATATAATCATAGAAAAATTTATGTACCTACGTGGTAAAGAAAGTATTAATCGAACAACAAAATAGGTTAGCAGTATTCTACTTCTTCACCATGCCATCAAAAACATTTTGGTTGATTTGTACCGGATATTTGGATTTGAGTTGCGCTACCCAGTCTTTCTCTAATTGCTCCTGATAAGCAGCGACTACATACCCACGACATTCATCAAAAGTCAGTTGTCTTTCGGGCTGAACATCTCCAATTTGTGTGATGATATATTTGCCGTCCGTTTGTTTAGCCGGTTTATTGAGTGTTGTGGCAACGAGGTCATATTTGGATTTGCCGGCTTCTTCTGTTGTATTTTTTATAGCATTTTTATCTAATCCCATTTGTTTCAGTTTGGCTTCCAGCATATCATTTGATATACCTCTGTCTTTACTGATTGCCTTATAAATAGATTTAGCCTGTTTGGATGTGTTTAGGGTAATGGTTCTGATATTGGCTTTCTTTCTGGATTTAAATTCTTGCTGATGTGTCTTGTAGTAATTTAATAAACCTGCACTGTCTTCTGATGCTTTATTCCAAATATTTTTTTCAGATAAAGCAAAAATCATAATGCCGTTTTTGTATTCATCCATCAGCA
>CAYVGM010000175.1:0-6177 GCA_964451125.1 uncultured Chitinophagales bacterium | reverse complement strand
ACTAACAAGCAATTTTTCTGGCTTTTATCTTATCGCCTTTGTGCAGAGTAGGGGTCTGTTTGAAATTATTCCATTCCATCAGCTCTTTTACGCTGCCGTAGCCTTTCTTACGGGCTACTGTCCAGAGGTTTTCCCCTTGTTTTATGGTATATTCTTCAAAGCAGTTCTGTTTTGCAACAACAGGTTGCGGAACGGGTGTTTGTTTGGGAGGTGTCTGTGTTTTTGCTTGTTGAATAGCTGAAGTTGCAAGCGTGTCTGCCATTTGTTCTTTTAATTTTTCCGCATCTTTTTCTTCCTGTGTCTGTATTTCGGCACTCAGCATTTCTTTCATCCTCAAACTGAGATAATTGAATCTGGTGAATTTCTTATAATCATTTTTGTGAACGTAAATTAACAATTCATCATCAACATCAATAAAATTTCCATTCAGTTCATTCCATCTTCTTATATCTTTTACTTTACAATGAAACCAGTGTGCTATATACCCCAGATTGTCGCCATCTTTAACTGTATAGGTGATGACTTTATAATTATCATCGTCTTCTTTTATTAAATCAGGCAGTTTGTAATTTTTTTGCTTAGAAATATCTTGTAAAATATCAGATTTTAATGTTGTGTTCGTGCTTGCTTCAGTTGCAGTTTTGCCCATACCTGATTTAGTCTGTTGTGTATTGTTTTTTGCAGTTTCTGCTTGTTTTTTTTCTGCCTCGGCTTTCTTCTTTTCAGCCTCAGTTTGTTTCTTGTCAGTTATGGTTTTATTTTTATTCTGCTCATTTTTTTGTTTATCTGTTTGGGTTTTATCTTGTTTTTTATCGCTTTCTTTTACCACTTTTACTGTTGCCGGCGGTTCATCTTTCAGCGACTGAGTTTTTGGTTTAGGTTTAGTGTCTAAGGGCTTAGGTTCCTCTTTTTTAGTAGTGAATTTTTCCTTCAATTTGGTGAAAAAAGATTTCTCATTATCTGCATTTGCAGGTTGTGATTTAGTAGCAACCGGTTCTTCTTTAGAAGTCGGTTGTTTGGTTATGGGTTTTGAAGAATAATCCGTTACAGGTTCAGTTTCGCAGTTGGTTTCGGTAGGGGTGCTTTCCGGTTTTATTACTTTTGGTAAATCTAATTTTTGAGCAGTCAGCATATCCAAAGCATTGATATACATGGAATCCTGATACTTATTGAATGTTATATATTTTGAATTTGGGATGTTCAATGTAAAACCGGCAGGAATTAAAGTGGTTAATAAAGACGGATTTTCATCTATGATGGTTTGTTTAGGTATACCGATTAAATTAACAAGGTCATTAAGGGATATTTTATCTTTTACTGTAACTCGCTGTGTATTTTCCCTGCTGAGTTCCATGGGTGCAATGCCATACTGCGAAGCATATTTCATGGCATACACAGTAGCAATAAACATAGGCACATAAGCTCTGGTTTCTGCCGGTAAATAAGGTCGAATATCCCAGAAGTTTTTAGAGCCTCCTGCTTTTTTGATGGCTTTGTTTACATTGCCCGGTCCACAATTATATGAGGCTATTGCCAACTGCCAGCTGCCGTACAGATTGTACATGTATTTCAAGTATCTGCATGCAGCCTCACAAGATTTGTAAGGATCACGACGTTCATCAAAACGTTTGTTGATTTCCAGTTCGAAGCGCTGAGCAGTGCTGTACATAAATTGCCATGGACCGGCAGCTCCCCGCGGGGATGTAGCAAATGGATTGAGAGCAGACTCCACCACAGAAAGATATTTCATTTCATCAGGAACGCCATATTGAGCTAAAATGGGTTCATATATCGGAAAGTATTTTTTAGATCTTCCTAATACTTTAGCCACATGTTCTTTTCGATTTACATTAAAGGTGATGAATTTCTGAACATGCTCATTATAATCCAGAGGGATGGTTTTTTGTATTTTTTTAAGGCGAACTGCAATTTGTGCACTCATGACCACCGGATCCGGATCATCCTTAAACAATTTTTCTTCAGTTGGAATCAATAACTCACTTGCATTATCCTTATACTGAGATTGGTCTTTTTGTGCATAGATTTTTATGGAATTCAATAAAATTCCTATGGATAACAGTATTATCTTGGGCAAAAATCGTCGCACGGGTGCAAGATAGGAAAAAAACAAAAAAAGGAATGCGGTTTAAGGTTTATTAGGATTTTTTTGGGATAAGATAATTTCATTATTTGTTAGTTTAACTATTTAAAGAAGACTAAGTCAATCAAAATCAAATAAAAACAATTAAAGCAATCAGCTATTCTCATTTTTGCTTCAAATTATTCATAAAAAAAACTTAGATTTATCATCAAACAATTAAAATATGAAAGCATTTTATCTGGTAAAAAATGGAAAAGCTGAAACGGCTTTTGAATTGCGTGACCTTGTTCTACCTGAAATTAAAGAAGATGAAATCGGAGTGCGAGTTGAAGCATTTGGTATTAACTTTGCAGATGTAGTAGCCCGGCTTGATAACTATAAGGATTGCCCTCCCCTGCCTTGTGTGGTTGGCTATGAGACAGTAGGTCGGGTTGATAAGGTTGGACGTGAAGTGAAAAGCGTTAAAAGCGGTGACAGAGTACTGGTATTTACCCGTTTTGGTGGTTATAGCCAATATGTAGTACAAAAAGAAAATGCTGTAGCTAAAATTTCTGAAGACATGGATACCGGAAAAGCATTGGCATTAGCTACTCAATACAGTACTGCATATTATGCCTGTGCTGTAGCCACGAATGTACTACCCAACGAGACGGTGTTAGTTCATGCCGGTGCCGGAGGAGTGGGTACAGCATTGATTCAGCTGTGCAAGCTTAAACAAGCTAAAGTTTATGCTACGGCAGGTAGCGAGTCTAAGCTGGAGTATTGCAGAAAACAAGGTGCTGATGTTGCTGTCAATTATACAAAAGAAGATTTTTCAAGAGTGATAAAAGAGCCGATAGATGTAGCTTTTGATTCATTAGGTGCTGATAATTTCAGAAAAAGCTACAAATTACTCAACCGTGGCGGGCGCATTGTGGGTTATGGCGCATCATCGATGACTGATGCAAAAAATGTATTCAGCAAGGCAAAAATGGGATTAGATTTTGGCATCTATCACCCTGCACAGCTGATAATGGAAAGCAGAAGTATGATTGGCGTTAACATGTTGCGTATCGCCGATTACAAACCTGATACATTAAAATATTGTCTTGAAAACGTAATTCAGCTTTTGCAGGAAGGCAAAATAGATCCGCATGTTGGAAAGCTGTATCCTGCAACAGAGTTGGCACAAGCACACAGCGATATGGAAAATCGCAAAACAATTGGAAAGACAGGCATCATCTGGTAATGAAATAATAAAAATGATACAAATAAAAAAACTGAGATATAATTATGCTAATAAGCATGTTTTTAAAGATATTTCAATTTCATTTGAGATAGGAAAACTGTATGGCTTGTTTGGAGCTAATGGAATCGGCAAGTCCACCTTGTTAAAGCTAATCTCAGGTTTATTATTTTGCAAAAATGACGAAATAAAAGTATTTGGAATGCTTCCTAGAAATAGAGATGTACGTTTTACTAGTAATATATATTTCATTCCTGAAGAATTCAAATTGCCAAACATAGATATACAAACTCTCTTAATCTATTATAGCTCCTTTTATCCCAATTTTGATAAAAAACTATTTTTTGAATTGATAAAAAAATTTGAAATTCCAGAACGGATGGCGTTTAACAAAATGAGTCTGGGTCAGAAGAAAAAAGCAATAATTAGTTTTGGTATTGCAAGTAACACTCCACTATTATTAATGGATGAACCAACAAATGGCTTGGATATCAACAGTAAAAGCACGTATAATCATATTATACGCAACATAGACCTTACTAACAGATGTATAATTATCAGTACCCATCAGGCGAAGGACTTAGAAGGCATTGTAACTGATATTGTGGTATTAAAAAGCCATCAGGACTATTATTTAGCCACAGTTGAAAATCTGCTAAGAATGTATAATTTTACTTATGGCAACCATAATCCACAAGATGCAATTTATAGTGAGCAGAAAGGTGATACATTTCACTCCATAGTACCATTCAAGGGTATAAAATCTTCTAATGTAGATATTGAACTATTTTACAAATTTATTACAACTAACTAGCCCAACAAGAAACATGACATTTTTTAGTTTTGATAGATTTGTTATACTACTCAGCAGTAACTGTGCAGAACATAAGCGATTTTTTCTACAGTTTTTTTCAGGAAGTTTTATCATATCTGTTTGTATTTGCATATTCATCTACTTGTTTGATTCTTACGAATTTACCAGTTTAAGAAGTCAGTTAGAACTATATTTATCAGCGTTGTATGTTATAGGAATTTTATTTACTTATTTGTATGTTATACGTTTGGTATCAGGAAATAACAAATATGTATATTTGATGATTCCAGCTACTTCTTTTGAAAAAATACTCAGCATAATAATTATCATAACCCTCTTTTTTCTTTTCACATTTACGATTTTATTTTATTTTATTCATATCCCATTGGTGATTACAAATAATTTTATAGTAGACTACAATTCTGCACATTCAATAACTAATTTTTTCATTAGTACAAGTGAACACAAAGACTATATCATGTTTCCAGCTATACTGAAAAAAGAACTTTTTTCTTACAATTCATCAGATTTAAAAGATTACATATTTGTTTTTTATGCATTTTTTATTCTTCAATCATTTTTAGTAGCTGGTATGATATTTTTTGAGCGATTTGCTCTTATTAAGACAATTCTTACAGGTTTTGCAACCGTCGGTTTGCTTGTTTTAATAATTATTTTTATGATTGCTACCAATCGTGAAAATTATCTTTTAGCTATTAATAATGTTTTTGAATATAAACTATTCTTAAAACAAAATACTGTGTTTAAAATCAGCGGTTTTCTTTTAAAACACTTGTTTAGTTGGTTATTATTAATCATTTTTTGGGTGATTGCTTATTTTAACTTAAAAGACAAAGAAATAGCATGAAAAAAGGGGTTGTATTATATATTACAACATTACTTACAGTAATAATCTTAGCTTTAATTTTATTCATAAGCTTTGACAAATCTGCATTAGCAGAGGAGCCCAATTCAGAAAAACTTGTAATAGATATTGCAACCTACGATACAATTGAAGTGAATGGTTTTGAGCAAGTAAACATTTCACTATATGACTCCAGTAAGTCAAATATTATGTTTGACACAAGTGATTTATCTGATAAAATTAAATATAGTTATTCAAATTTAAAACTCACTATTTCCTATAATGATACTTTTTTAAATCACAAAGGCGAAATTTGCAATTCAGTTTATTATCTGCCTGTAGATATCAATATTCAAAATAAAAATGGGTTCAAATTTAGAAATCACACAGACAATAATACTTTGAATTTATACACTTTAAATTCTAAAACTTCTGATAACTTAGTATTAGATCTAAAATGGACTGAGCTTAATATAAATGATAATTACACTGATGAGATAGAATCTACTAACAATCTTAAAAATATCAACTTAATTGCATACAACTCTACAATAAAATTCCTAAATGGCTTTAAAGCTCAACACATAAATATTTTACTTAATAAATCTGAACTGGAAATTGAAGACAACGTAAGAATCAACTCAATAAATTTACAAACTGATATTAGTACTACATTAAAGATGAAAACTGAATTATTAAAGAATACAACCTTAATTTTCACAGATTCTCAATAAGAAAATAAAATCACAAAATACTAAATATATTAAATAATAATTGACCTATACGCATTTTTTAGTGGGCGCACACGGATTCGAACCGCGGACCCTCCCGATTTGAAAAATCGGGATGCTATGAACCGGCTATCAACTTTTCAATAAACTTTCTACTCTTCTTGCTTTTTATTGCTGATTCTCGTTTTTGTGCGAGTGATTTTTCTTTAAATGCTTCTTTGTAAACTAATATCCAATCTTTGGCTTTGCTTGTAAAGCCTGTATGATTTGACAAATGTTTTCTGATTCTTTCTGAAACATCACCACCGGTATAACCAACATAATATTTATCTAAAAGCGCAGAATATAATATGTAGCAGTAATACTCCATGAGATAAAATAAAAAATCCCGACTAAATTCGGGATTGAGAGTGGGCGCACACGGATTCGAACCGCGGACCC
>CAYVGM010000174.1:0-6200 GCA_964451125.1 uncultured Chitinophagales bacterium | reverse complement strand
AATCAATACTAAAACAATTTTGCTGGCTATAATTTTTTGTATGGTTCAAGGCATTATAATAGAATTAGTACAAGGAAGCTCGTGGATCGAACACCGAAGTTTTGATGCTTGGGATATTGTGGCTAATTTTTTCGGAATTGTAATTGGAGTATTTTCTTTAAAGAAATTTCCATTTATATAACACAATTTCACAGCTTTTTTGCTGTTTTTTGCATAAATTTTGATACGTTTATTCCGTGAAAAAATACTGCTTAATTTTTGTATTGTTTATCCATGCATTTGCTTTCGCTCAGCAGGAGGGTGACTATGATCTGTTTTTGGCTCGTCAGTTTATGCAGAATGGCGAATTTGCTAAAGCTGCAGAATATTTTCAAGATTTGTACAGCAAAAATCAAGATGAATATTATGCTGAATATTTGCAGCTGTTACTTCAGCTCAAAGAATTTGAAAAAGCTGAAAAATTAATCAAATCGCAGTATAAATATTCAGATGAAAATCCGATTTATCTGTTGGACTTAGGTAGTCTTTACCAATCACAAAATGAGATAGGAGCTGCTGAAAAACAATTTAATAAGGCTATTAAAGAATTAAAACCAGACCGCTTTTCCATTCGGGAAATAGCACAGCGATTTATCAAAATGAATCAACCGGATCTTGCTCAAAAAACATACTTAAAAGGAAAGGATATTTTACGAGATAAAAGTGCATTTAATCTGGAGTTGGCAGATTTGTTTTTAATGAAGAATGATTTCAACAGTATGATAGCGGCTTATTTGGACGAAGCTCCCTATCTGGCAAATAATTTATCCGTTATTGAAACGGGATTACAAAAAGCAATGGCTGACGAAAAGAAAAAAGATGCCTTAGAAAAAGAATTATTAAAACGAACACAACAGGATAAAAAACAATTTGTATACCAGGATTTACTGGTTTGGTTATATATGCAACGAAATGATTTTGATGCCGCATTGCTGCAGGCAAAATCGTTGGATATACTTCGTAATGAAGACGGAAGCGGTGTAATGATTATTGCCAATGCCGCACTGGAACAGAAAGATTATGATGCCGCTATCAAAGCCTACCAATATGTTGCAGATAAGGGAACTGATATGCCTTGGTACGAAACAGCAGGACTGGCATTGATAAATACAAAAAGAGAAAAAATTGTGAATACTGCTGACTATACCTATGAAGATTTACTTTCCTTAAAATCATCTTATCTCAGTTATATACAAAACTGCAAAAGCGAAAAAGCCCGTCTGAATGCCACATTGGAATTAGCCCAATTGCTAGCTCTATATATTCACGATTATGATGCAGCTCTCGAATTGACAGAGCCATTGACAGACAATATCGGTATTCCAAAAGATATTCTGGCAAAAGCGAAATTATTTACAGGTGATTATCATTTGCTGAAAGATGAACCTTGGGAGAGTTTGTTGTTATATACACAAGTAGAAAAAGAACAAAAGGGAAATCCACTGGGTGAGGAGGCGAAGTTCAGAAATGCGAAACTGGCATACTATAAAGGCGATTTCGAGTGGTCGCAAACTCAATTGAAAATATTGAAAGCATCTACTTCCGAACTGATATCGAATGATGCCATAGATTTATCAGTTTTTATCCTGGATAATTTGAATACCGACACCACGGATTTTGCTTTGATGAAATTTTCCAAAGCAGACTTACTGCTGTATCAGCATAAGTTTCGGGAAGCACTGGATACCTTGTCGGTCATTGAAAAAAACTATTTTGGTTCATCGCTTACCGATGATATTTTATACTTAAAATATAAGATAGAAAAGCAACAACAACATTATGAAAAAGCAGCCACATATTTGCAAAAAATAATAGACAATTATGCGTATGATTTATTGGGCGATAATGCGATATTTTATCTGGCAGAATTAAATCAATACTATTTTAAGAATGAGGATAAGGCAAAAGAATTGTATGAAAAAATAATCATCGATTATAAAGATTCAACCTTTGCTATCGAAGCCAGAAAGCGTTACAGAAAATTACGAGGCGATGTAAATTGAGTTGTTGAATAATATATAAATTATTGTAAATCCATTTACTGTTAGGCAAACTAATTGCTACAATGTTTATTACTAAGTAATAATATGATATACTATCTATAAATCTATTTACATAAAATAATATTAAGTATATAAATATATACAGTAATGACAATTGTTAATTTATATTATATATAATATAAGTGTTTTTTGTTTTTAATTGACATTTTTTTTGACAACAATACCTTTTTTTTATTGATACTCGCTAAGTTCCAGCCAGCGCATTTCTTTTTCATCTAATAAATCAGTTATGCGTTGTAATTCTAATGAGGTTGCCGTTATTTCTTCATGCGTTTGCTCACCACTGCTCATAGCAAGTGTCAAGCTTGTTTTTTTATCTGCTAATTCCTGCAATATTTTTTCTAATTCTTGAAATTCTTGTCTTTCTTTAAAAGTCATTTTTTTCTTGGGTGCATCTGTATTTTTAGCTTGTTTATTTTCATTTAACTTGGCAACTTCCTCATTTTTTTTCTCTCTTTCTTCTGCCTTTTTCTGCTCTCGGTAGGCTTTGTAGTTGCCTAAATAATCTCTGATTTTTCCTTCTTCTTCTATAATAAAAATATGATCGGTCAGCTTATCCAAAAAATATCTGTCGTGAGACACAATCACCAGACAACCTTTATATTCTAATAAAAACTCTTCCAAAGCCTGTAAGGTCAAAATGTCCAAATCATTGGTAGGCTCATCCAAAATCAGAAAATTTGGATTCTTCATGAGTATGGTCAATAAGTATAATCTTCTTTTTTCTCCACCGCTAAGTGTTGAAACAAATTGGTGCTGTTGAGCGGGTGTAAACAAGAAACGCTCCAGTAATTGAGCAGCCGAAATCTGTCCTTTATTTACAGGTAAATATTCTGCAATATCTTTTACTACTTCAAGCACCCGCTTATCTGCTTTAAGCTGTATTCCTTGTTGATTATAATAACCAAATACGACCGTTTCGCCCAATACAATATTGCCCGAATCCGGTTTTTCCAAACCCGTCATGATATTCAGTAAAGTAGATTTTCCATGACCGTTTCTGCCCACTATGCCCACACGCTCACCCCGTTGAAATTTGTAAGAAAATTTATTCAATACTATTTTTGTAAAGTATTGTTTGGATATATTATGCAATTCAAGAATTTTGCCGCCAAGGCGGTTCATTTTCAATTCAAGCTGCACTTGCTGTTCCTGCACTAACTGTTGAGCTTTTTCTTTTACCTGTACAAAATTATCTATTCTTGATTTTGCTTTCGTGGTGCGTGCCTTTGGTTGTCTGCGCATCCATTCCAGCTCTTTGCGAAATACACTTTGTGCATGTTCCACATTTACTCGTGCATTTTCTTCGCGCAATGCCTTATTCTCCAGATATACCGAGTAGTTTCCTTTGTGCTTATACAACCGGTTGTCTTCAATTTCCAAAATATCCGTACAGATATTTTCTAAAAAATACCTGTCGTGTGTAATCATGAGTAATGAAATGTTTTGCTTGGAAAGTTCCGTTTCCAACCACTCAATCATATCCATATCCAAATGATTGGTAGGCTCATCCAAAATCAGTAAATCAGGTTTGTTTAATAATAGACGCGCAAGTGCCAGCCTTTTCTTTTGTCCACCAGATAATGATGCTACCTTTTGATCGAAATCGGTAATTAAGAATTTAGACAAAATTTGCTTTACTTGTTTTTCATAATCCCAGGCAGAAAGCTTGTCCATTTTATCTATGGCAACTTCTAAACTTCCTGTGCCCGCCAAGGCATGTTCATACTCTAAACTGGCTTTTAAAACAGGATTATCACTGTATAAAATGGCATCAAATACGGTATGTTGTTCTTCAAATTCAGGTTCTTGAGCCAGAAAACCTATCTGAATATCTTTGTGTATTTTATATTCGCCGCTTTCAGGTGGTTCCTTTCCTTCCAGTATTTTCAACAGCGAACTTTTACCGGTGCCATTCTTAGCTATCAGTGCCAGTTTTTGTCCTTTATCTATATAAAAAGTGATATTTTCAAACAAGCAACGCTCGCCATAGTATTTCGTCAAATTGGTAACGGATAAATAGTTCATCCTGCAAAAGTAAATTACTTCGTGCTTTTTAGTACATTTATAAAATGAGATTTAGTTTATCTTATCTGATTTGCGTTGTTTTTGTATGTGTAACTATGCAGTTGCAAGCAGAAACAATTATAAGAACAAAAAAACACAAGACTTCCATACCATTTGAACTCTATAATAATATTATGGTGGTAAAAATGGAAATCAACAAAAGCAAAACACTGCGGTTTATTTTTGATTCGGGTTGCAGATCTAATATCGTATTGCACCCGAAATGGATAGATTCGTTGTTAATTTCTTCTAATGAAAAAGTTTTTTTTTCTGGCTTAGGGCTAAAAGACACCATTGAAACATTAAAAGCAGAAAATTGCAGATTACAATTATCTGCTCTTGAATATAATGATGCATCTGTATATTTTTTAAACAAGGACACCTTAGATTTGGAAAATTACTTAGGAACATCTATTGATGGCATTTTCGGAGCTGAAATATTCAGTAAGTATGTTGTTCATGTCAATTATAAAAGACGGATGATTGAATTATATGAAACACTGCCATCGTCAAAAATAAAAGCAAATTTTAAAAAAGTGCCTTTAAAAATAAAAATGAGTAAAGGCTACTATACATGTATCATCATGAGCCCAAGCGGGGAACTTTATGAAAGCGAATTATTATTAGATACCGGGGCAAATTTACCCATTTTGATTAAAAATGTTTTGCCCGAAGAATTAGGAATAAAAGACTATAAAGAAATTGAAATTGGCGAAGGATTGTCCGGGCCACTCATTTCAAAAGTAAGCAGAACAAAAACATTATTTTTTGATACATTGCGATTCGAACAGCCGGTCACCTGCTTTAGCGAAACGCCATTATATTTAAAAGAAAGTAATGATGCCGTATTGAATGGCAATATCGGCAATGATATTTTAAGCAGATTGGATATCTATTTCGCTTATCCGGAACAATGTCTGTATTACAGAACACAAAAAAATACACATGAGCCGTTTTATTTTAATATTTCCAATATTATCCTGTTGCAATATAAAACGGGAAATGGCGGTTATATCGTTAAAAACATCATAGAGAAATCAGCTCCTGCCGAAATGGGCTTAGCTATTGGCGATGAAATACTGGAAATTAACGGAATAAAAACAGATAAAATGGAGATGTCAGAAGCACTCTATCTGTTAAACAGAAAAATTGGTAAAAAAATAACCATCAAGTTCAGACATCAAAATGAAACAAAAAAAATCGCCTATAAATTACAAAGTATTATCTGATTAATTTAGAAAAGAATCGAATTTAAGATAATCCTTCATTAATCCTGAAATTCCACTCGCATAGTACGAATTTATTTCAATATGTGCTAATTCTACTACGAATTCTCATTCATAGTTCCCGAATACTCATTTGTTTTGTTAAGGTTAGATGAGCGAATTACTTTTGAAAGAAAAAATTATGAAAAAGAACAACTTACTAAACTTAATCTGGATAATCAGTGTATTATCCTTGCTGTTTTTAGGCAGCTGCAAAAAAGACAAAAACTTATCTACAGATCCCGGTTTTGGTGATGTTAAATCAGATGACTGGCGCAGTAAAATCGGAACTGAAGTATCTGTTGAAGGCTACGTAGTGGCAGAAGGAGGTAATCACTTACCCATGCTTGTTACGAGTAAAGATAAGTATATGGTTGATGCCATTATTCCGGAAAAGGATTATATCTTGATTGAAAGAGATCCCGACTTGAGCAATTATGTAGTATGGGAAAATTATCATGGTAAAAAAGTAAAGATTACCGGTATTCTGGAAGAAACTCTTGACAGAAGTATGCAGGCATCAGCTTCATTTTTAGGGGATAAATCGCTTGCAAAAGTGAGATTAACTGACCGTACTAAGTTAACTGTATCGGATAGTGTGTCCTTGTTTGCAAGACCTACATACGTTAATTTTTGTGTACAGTATCCTGCTATTTGTTCCTTGTTAGTTATAAATGGAAATAAGACTGCATTATTGTATAGTGGTGGCATAAATGCTTCCAAAGCCTACTATCGCTATTGGAATGACCTGAAATTTATGTACAAT
>CAYVGM010000173.1:0-6237 GCA_964451125.1 uncultured Chitinophagales bacterium | reverse complement strand
GCTTTGGAATGATCGCCCATTATCAAGCCACAAAACTGTAAGCCTGTATTGATGAAATCTTTAGCCGGATAGTTATACGCTTTTACTTTGCCATAATTATTTTTCAGATTGGAATTATTGGTATCTGCACCGAGATTGCACCATTCACCTAATGCTGAGTTACCCAAAAAACCATCGTGGGCTTTATTGGTATAGCCGAATATAACCGAATTAGAAACCTCTCCGCCAACTTTGCAATATGGCCCAATGGTAGTGTCGCCGTAAATTTTTGCCTGCATTTTCAGGGTTGCGTGTTCGCATAGAGCAAAAGGTGCGCGTATGGTACAGCCTTCCATCACTTCAGCATTTTTGCCTAAGTAAATGGGACCATCCTTACTATTGAGTATGGCAAATTCACAAGTGGCACCTTCTTCTACATAGATTTCTTTGCCTATAAGCTGATTTGTTGCTGATAATTTTTCAGGATTCGGTTTCAATCCCAATAATGCAATATCATTTCTGATTTCATTTCCGTTATACTGAAAAATATGCCATGGGTACTTAATTTGATAATTTGATAATTTGATAATTTGACAATGAACTTCATTATAGTTTAATACTTCTCCTATATTAAGTTTTGCAACACTGTGAATTGCTATTACTTGTCCATCTTCGCTTCGTAATTTTGTATACTCATTCAGATTTTTGATATCATTAACCAAAGTTGCATCAGGCAAAACTCGTGCATTGATGTAAATGGAATTTTCTTTTGGATGATAAGAATATTTGGGCTGTAAATAAGGAACTGTTAAAACCTCAACAGGCGCATGCAGATATTTTTCCCATTTTTCTTTTATAGTCAGGATGCCAATGCGCATATCGGCGATGGCTCGGGTAGCTGATAAGGGCAATAAGTGATCTCGCTGTTCATCATCAAACAAGATAAAATGTGTTTTCGGCATACTGTAAAAATAAAAAAGTCGCAACAGAAATGTGCGACTAAATTATTTTTTATAAGAAAAAACGGCTTATTTTTTCTTTGCGTATTTTTTGTTGAATTTATCGATACGACCTGCTGTGTCGATAAATTTCATTTTTCCTGTATAATAAGGATGCGACATGTTGGATATCTCCAATTTCACCAACGGATATTCGTTACCGTCTTCCCATTTAATGGTTTCTTTGCTTGGTGCACAAGATTTTGCCAAAAAGGTATGGTCACAAGAAAAGTCTTTGAATACCACTAATCTATATTCTTTTGGATGGATGTCCGCTTTCATTTTTTAAAATTTTGGAATGCAAAGATAGTAATTTTTGACAAATATTGCACATTATCTGCTGTGAAAATAAGGAATTAACAAAAAGAACATAAAACAGACATTTGTATTAAATTAATTGACAAATGTCGTGTGTTTCTTATTAACCTTAGTTGGGTTAGGCGTTTCAATTAAAAATAGTTGATTTTTTATATAGAACCACCTCCTTTTAATTCCTCCTCCTTGTTAAGTTGGAGGAAAAAATGAGAAATCAACTATTTTTTTCACCTTAATTTTCTTAACCCGAACTCAGGTTTATAAGATAATTCAGCAGAAGTTCACTAATGTTTTATCTTTACAAGAAAATACTATGAAAACTGTTTTAAAAGTAATTGGTTTTTTACTTTTATTCATTCTTATAATTCCATCCTTTCGACAAAAAGCATTGAATTTGTTTTTCCCTCCTAAATATGGCAAAGGAATATCTTATAAAGAGCTTGAAAAAGCTTCTGAAAAGTACAAAAAGGAGCATGGTTTGCCAATTAAAACATTTACTTCACCCAATATGAAGGTAAATATTTTTTCTATAGAGGAATGGACACCAAAGTCATCTGAAAATTTATTACAAGCTCCTTATGCGCATTACCTTGTGGTAAAAACATCCGTAGAAAATACATCTGATAGTGAGGCACAAACCGGCATGTTTAATACCACTTTTTTTCTGGAAGATGATGCCGGAAATTTATCCCATGCCAAACTCGAAAATTTTGTGGGCTATTATACAGAAAATAATATCTCGCCTCAAGAAGAAGTTATCAATGCTTACTATACAGGAAAAACGCCTCCGCATACAGCACTTCAGCCTAAATTATTTTTCTTTCCGATGCATGGAAATTCAAAAGTCGTTAAAGTTCATTTTGACGACTGGATTTCAAAAGATCAGATGAAATTTGATTTGTAAACCTTACTCACTAAAAGGTAAGGTAGATTTTAACCGTTGATGCAATTTTTCGTTGTAGTTTTCTAAAAGATAATTAAAATAATTGCGCGTGGCTTTGCTCAGGCAACTGATATACACATTTAAGCGATATTGGATTTCATCTTGCAATGCATTAATCAAGGGTAATGCATCCAAATAATTTGTCGTATTCTCAAAAATGCGTTTGTAGTGATTCTCAAGAGAAATATCCAGCGAATCGAGGGTCTTTTTGCCACGGTTATATAAGGCATAATATTCCCGCTCCATATCAAACTCAAAATGCTGTGTATTGGGAAAAAGCTCTCTCACTGTATTCGGCAATTCATATAGTAATCCTTTCTCCATTTGTATTTCACGCTCGTTCAGATGCTGCAAAAACTTTTCGGGATTGATAAATACATCTCTCCAATCAATAAAATCTTGCCAAAGCCCAAGACGCTTGGCATTATTTCCCAAGTCTATTATGGTAAAATGGTTTTTATGTGGCAGGCGTCTGCTGCCTCGCCCTATCATCTGATGATATAAAGTCAAAGAGCGGGTAGCTCTGTTTAATATAATACATTCTACTGTCGGCTCATCAAATCCGGTAGTTAAAATGCCAACGGAAGTAACAATTGCATTGGGCGTTTCTTTCAGCCATTGCAATACATCCTTGCGCTCTTGTTTGTTGCTCGTACTGTCGAGGTG
Source organism: uncultured Chitinophagales bacterium (assembly GCA_964451125.1). Taxonomy (GTDB): domain Bacteria; phylum Bacteroidota; class Bacteroidia; order Chitinophagales; family JADIYW01; genus JADJSS01. The sequence goes on along the minus strand of CAYVGM010000173.1, from coordinate 3,336 downwards.
TTTGATAGGCACATCCTGATCAGTAAAAAATTTTTCAACGGATTTAGAGGTAGCTACAGAACTGTTAAAGATGAGTGTTTTTTTACCTTTTGCTTTTTCCCGGTACGCATACAATAATTTCTCGTGCATCTCAAAACCCATATAAATACGGTCGAGCGAGCTGACGGTATAATCGCCGTCGATACCCACTTTCAGTCCGCCCAAATGCACATCATAAGTATAAGTAGTGGCATCACTGAGATAGCCGTCTTTTATCAATTCTTTAATCGAATCGCCGATAATCAGTTTTTTATAATTTTGACGAAGAGGTAGGGTGATATTAGAACTCAGCGGTGTAGCGGTGAAGCCAAGTAAAATGGCATTTCTGAAATAATGAAAAATTTTGCGGAAAGAATTGTAATGCGCCTCGTCCACAATAACCAAACTGATATCATCTAAGTATCCGTCATCATCTTTAAGTCTGTTATTCAGTGTTTCCACCATTGCCAGAAAACACATATAATGTTCCTGATCGGGGATATCTTCCACTTCCGAAGTAATGAGCTTACAGTGAATGCCGGCATCTTCAATAGCTTGGGAAGTTTGTTTCAATAATTCGATGCGATGAGTAAGAATTAGAATTTTGCGGTGATATTGTTCAATATACTTTCGGGCAATTTCAGAGAAAATAACTGTTTTGCCACCGCCCGTAGGCAACTGAAAGATGATATTTTCTTTTTGAGAATAATCATCTAACTGCTGTATTTCTTCAAAAATATGACGAATATAATTTTCCTGGTAGGGATATAATTTTTTCGCTGATTCCGAACGCTCTTTTATTCCAGAAATCTTCATTTCATTAGTTACAACTTCTTTCATACAAATACTATACCAATACTTTTTTAGCTGTTCAAAATCGAACTGCGTAATATATGCATTTAATTCCTTGTAAAACTTAAATTGAGATTATAAAATAAGGCTATTGTATGAAATAATTGTAAAATAGCCCTTTGCAGTAAAATAGGCTGTCAATTCTTCGTGAGTAAGATGGCTTGCAGCCAAGACAAAATCGCCACCCCAGGCACCTAATGATTTTATTGCTCCGGGAAAGTCTGAAAAATACAATGCTTTCACTTTGGTCAAATCTAAACTTTCTGCAATCAGGCTTTCATGTTTTTCCAAAAACGAAATAAAATGGTTCAAATCTTTTGCATGTAAAATCCGGTTCGACTGTTCATTTAAAGCAGGAATAATTGCCAATCTATCTGATAAAGGCAAATGTTTGTAATGTGCTATTCCTTCTCTCGAATTTTGTTTTCTGTTGAGATGAATAAAATACAGGTTTTCATAAAATGGTGGGAAAAAATCTACTGTTTGTATGTTAATTTGATTTTCAATATTTCTATTAAATAAAATCGGGTTATTAGCCGTTGCACAGGCAATATCATAACCCGAACCTCCGAAAGTGGCTGCGAGCAGCTCATAGGGATTACAAGAAAAATATTGAGCTATCAGGCTAATTAAAGTTGAGCTGCTGCCCAAACCCCAGTTGTTAGGAAATTGCAGATGAGTTTCGAAATGAAGGCTCTCTACTTTTATTTCAGGATTCAGATTTTGTGCCGCCTTAACAATCTGCATGAGTCGTTGTGCCATCGTTGAATCGGTACTTTCCTTGCAATTCAACTCCTTATCAAATTGACAGGCAAACCATAGACTGCCATCTGCATTATACGATTGCCAGATACTGTACGTATTTTCCGACTGCGTAACATGTAGGGTTTGACCTAATTTGGCAGGCAAACATAGACCGACAGCGCCATCCAAAATAAAATATTCTGAAGTGAGTAATAGTTTACCGTTCGCTTTATATACTGACATGCAGAATGGCAAACATACACTTTATCAAGTTAATTCTAAATGAAAAATAAACCTTAAAATTCCTTAATTCTCATCTTTAGTACACTTTTTGTTGTCAGAAAGTGTAATTTAACATTATTAATCTTAACGATATGAGAACCAATCGAACTTATTTGCTTTTGCTCCTGTTATTGCAAACACTTTTATTTCATTTTTCTGCTATGGCACAAACGAACTACGACAATCTCTGGAAATCTATTGAGAAATTAGAAAACAACGGAAAAACAAAAGACGCCTTGGTGTCATCAACTTCAATTTTAGACAAAGCGAAGGTCGAACACAATACGGCTCAAATTGTCAAAGCATCACTATATACCTACAAGTATAAAATGATATTGGAAGAAAATTCCGAATTGTCCATCGTCAACGATTTAAAACAAAACATACAAAGCACTTCCGGTGCTGAGAAAGCAATTTTACAATCTATATTAGCCGAGTTATACTGGCAATATTACAACAGCAACTCATGGAAATTCTCCAACCGCACCGAAACACAGGAAAAACAAAGTGATGATTTCCGCACCTGGGATTTAACGGCACTATTTAAAGAAATCAATATCTACTATCTTGCTTCCCTTCAAGATAAAACACTTTTACAACAAACTTCTTTAGAAGGGATAAAACCCATTTTAGAAGAGCAAAAAAATTCAAAAATATATCGTCCGACTCTCTACGATTTATTGGCACACCGGGCTTTATCGTATTTCAACGATGACAAAAGTGATATTATATCTCCTGCAAACGCTTTTGCAATTGATAATAAAAATTTCTTTTCTAAGGCTTCAGATTTTATTCAATTACCGTTGAAAGCAGACGATGAAAACTCCAACGATTATTTAGCGTTGAAAATCTATCAGGATCTATTGAAATTCAGGCTGAATGACAAAGCCAATATGGAAGCACTGGCAGATGTTGATTTAATGCGCTTGAAATATGTACGCGATCATTATTTCAATAAAAGTGAAAACGAAAATTTATACTTCGATGCCTTATGGGAACAGCGAAATGCATATCTCAACACACCAACGGGTACACAGTTTGATTATGAGATGGCGAATATCATCCAGCAAAAAACAAACAGTAATGAAAAACAGTTTTTTGAAACTAAAGCAATTGGTAAAAATGGAATGAAAGACGCCATCGCCATTTGCGATGAAGCCATTAAACGATTCCCTGAATCTGAAGGTGCAAAAAATTGTACTGTTTTAAAAGAAAGCATCTTTTCCAAAGATCTAAGTTTGACTATTGATGAAACGGTAATTCCGAATGACGCGTTTAAAGCATTAGTAGTCTATAAAAACGTAGCTAAAATTTACTTGAAAATAGTGCCAGTAAACTACAAAGATTTGAATAAAATATTCGACTTGAAAAACAATGAAACACAAAACGATATTATCAATCGTATTAATGCGATGAAAGCCCAAAAAACTTGGGAACAAA
>CAYVGM010000172.1:1995-6249 GCA_964451125.1 uncultured Chitinophagales bacterium | reverse complement strand
TGTAAAAGCCAAAATTAGTACTAAAAATAAAATCCCATTTTTCATAAGCAATACAAAACTAACAAATTTTAAGCCAAATCTTTTCCATGGCAATGTTTGTATTTTTTACCACTGCCACAAGGACAAGGTTCATTCCTGCCCACTTTTTGTTCAGCACGCACCGGCATTTGCTTCACTTGCGTTTCATTTCCGGTGCTTGCGCCTTTGAATTCTTCGCCCAGTTGCCCTTGTTCATTACCTCTTGATTCGCGTGTTCTCTCTACTACTTTTCGTTCTCTGTTTTGCTGAATCTGCTGAGTATCTTCTGTCAGTAAGAATCCTTTCATTAAGAAAGTAGTCACCTCTTTATTAATCTGAGACAGCATTTGTTTAAACAATTCAAAAGCCTCAAATTTAAAAATCAAGAGTGGGTCTTTTTGTTCGTGAACGGCCATTTGTACTGATTGTTTCAGTTCATCCATTTGGCGCAAATGCGTTTTCCAGTATTCATCGATAAAGGATAATATGATATTTTGTTCAAAAACTTTTATCAGTTCACGACCTTTATTGTTGTATGCTTTTTCGAGATTGGCAATGATATTGATTTCACGGTTGCCATCGCTAAACGGGATAACTATATTTTTGTACTGAGCGGAATTACTTTCATATACATTTTTTACAATAGGATAAGTATGCTTGATGATATCATCTGATTTGCGGTTGTACTTTTCGTGTACTTCTGTATATAAGTGATGGGCTAAATCATCTGTCTTCAAGCTTTTCAAATCTGCTTCACTAATACTCGTATCAACAGTCAGATAACGGAAACAGTCAAGTTTAAATGCCTCATAATCCTGAGAAATTTTCGCATCGTTACAAATTTCATAGCTCAAATCATAAAACATATTTATCAGGTCGAAAGAAATTCTCTCGCCGATTAATGCATGCTGACGGCGTTTATAAATTACATCACGTTGGGCATTCATTACATCATCATATTCCAATAATCTTTTTCTGGTGCCGAAATGATTTTCCTCCACTTTTTTCTGTGCTCTCTCTATCGACTTAGAAACCATGGAATGCTGAATAACTTCGCCTTCTTTATAGCCCATTTTGTCCATCAAGCCTGCAATACGGTCAGACCCAAACAAGCGCATAAGTTCATCTTCCAGGCTCACATAAAACTGGGTAGAACCTCTGTCACCCTGACGACCGGCACGACCGCGCAACTGTCTGTCCACACGGCGGGAGTCGTGTCTTTCTGAACCGATAATAGCCAAACCACCGCCATCGTTTACACCTAATCCCAATTTTATATCCGTACCACGACCAGCCATATTGGTAGCAATCGTTACTTGTCCGTTTTTACCGGCTTCCGCAACTATTTCTGCCTCTCTTGCATGTTGCTTGGCATTGAGTACATTGTGAGGAATTTTGCGCATATTCAACATCCGGCTCAAAAGCTCAGACACTTCCACATTCGTCGTGCCCACCAATACAGGGCGACCGGCATCTTTCAATCTGCCGATTTCTTCAATGATAGCATTGTATTTTTCTCTTTTGGTTTTGAATACCAAGTCTTCTTTATCATCGCGAGATGTCGCTTTATTGGTAGGCACTACTACCGTATCTAACTTATAGATTTCCCAGAATTCTGTAGCTTCCGTTTCAGCCGTACCTGTCATACCGGCTAATTTGTGATACATACGGAAGAAATTTTGCAAGGTAATGGTTGCAAAAGTCTGGGTAGCTGCTTCAACCTTAACATTTTCTTTAGCCTCAATTGCCTGGTGAAGACCATCGCTGTAGCGTCGGCCTTCCATGATACGTCCTGTTTGTTCGTCAACAATTTTCACCTTGTCTTCGATAATGACATATTCCACATCTTTATCGAACAAACAATAAGCTTTCAGCAATTGGTTAACGGTGTGTAAGCGTTCAGATTTTATGGCGAAGTTTTTCAATACTTCATCTTTTTGTTCTAATTTTTCTTCGTGAGTTAAGTCTGCATTTTCCACTTCGGCAATATCTGCCCCGATATCCGGCATGACAAAGAAATCTTTTTCTTCACCCGATGCCGTAATCAACTCAATTCCTTTTTCCGTTAAGTCAATCTGATTGTTTTTTTCATCTATGGTAAAATAAAGTTCCCGGTCGCAGTTAGGCATTTCTTTTTGCTGATCTTGCAGGTAGTAGTTTTCGGTTTTCATCAAGATTTGCTTCACTCCCATTTCACTCAAAAATTTGATAAGTGCCGGATTTTTAGGCAATCCCCGATGTGCCCGCAACAAGGCTAGTCCGCCTTCGCCTTCTTTTACACCGGTATTACCTTCAGCAATTTGTTTTTTAGCAGTTACGAGAAAATCCTGTACCATTTTTTTCTGAGCAGACACCAGTCTCTCTATTCTTGGTTTTAGTTCATAAAACATCTGTTCTTCGCCACGGGGTACAGGTCCTGAGATAATCAACGGTGTACGGGCATCATCAATAAGAACTGAATCTACCTCATCCACGATGGCATAATGCAATTTGCGCTGTACCTGCTGGCTGGCATCATGCACCATATTATCTCTCAAATAATCAAAACCAAATTCATTATTGGTGCCATAGGTAATATCTGCCAAATACGCATTTCTTCTGGCATCGGTATTTGGTTCATGTTTATCAATACAATCAACTGTAATACCCAGAAAATTGAATAATAAACCATTCCATTCGCTGTCACGCTTAGCCAGATAATCATTCACCGTTACAATATGCACACCACATCCTGCCAAGGCGTTTAAGTATGCCGGCAAAGTGGAAACCAAGGTTTTCCCTTCACCTGTTGCCATTTCCGAAATCTTTCCTCGGTGCAACACCATACCGCCTAACAATTGCACATCATAATGCACCATATTCCATTTTATTTCGCCACCGGCAGCCAGCCACGAATTTGGATAGCTCACTTTATCGCCATTGATTTGGATAAATTTATTTTTAACGGCTAAATCCCTGTCAAGTTGCGTAGCAGTAGCAGTCAGAGTTTCATTTGTCGAAAAACGGCGAGCGGTTTCTTTAACCACAGCAAAAGCTTGGGGCAAAATTTCTTCCAACACCTCTTCAATAGCTTCGTCGCGTTGTTTTTTGAGTTTATCTACTTCAGTAAAAATTGCTTCTTTTTGTTCAAGTTCCAAATCATCATTCTCGGCATTAGCTGACAATTCGGCAATTTTGGCATCAATATCGGCTAAATACTCTTTAATACGGGCTTTGAAATCCTGCGTTTTATTTCTGAGTTCATCGTTATTCAGTATTTGAAACTGTTCGAAATACAAATTTACTTGTTGTACGATGGGTTCCAGTGTTTTTACATCGCGGGAAGACTTGCTGCCGAAGATTTTAGAGAGTCCTTTTTGTAAGAAATTAAGCATGATAAAGCGTTAAAATAGATTGCAAATTTAGCAATTTAGCCCCATTTGGAGTGCTAATTAACGTGAAAGAGCAAAATATATGCTAAAAATAACAGTACGACAAAATGGCGGACAAGCGTTAGTAAGAAGATGTAAGTCGCAAGTAGTAAGTAAATATATTAGGATTGTTTCATTTCCAAGTTTTCATTTTGAATCATCTTGTCAATCTTATCATTTATGAATCAATTTTTGGAATACAAAGCCTTACTTTTGCAAAAAAATCAATCATGCGTATTCTTCTTTTAGGCAGTGGTGGCAGAGAACATGCTTTTGCTTATAAATTAGCTCAAAGTTCTAATTGTACTACCTTGTTTATTGCTCCGGGCAACCCCGGCATGGCAGCATTGGGTACTTGTATTCCAATTGCCGCTACGGATTTCCCGGCAATAAAAGAATTTGTTTTAACTAATCAAATTGAGTTTGTAATCGTAGGTCCCGAAGCTCCATTGGTGGAGGGTATTTATGACTATTTCAAAGATGATACTCAACTTCGTTCTATTCCGGTTTTAGGCCCTTCTAAAATGGGTGCCTTACTGGAAGGAAGTAAAGCCTATTCAAAAGCATTTATGCAACGCCATCGAATCCCCACAGCAAATTACAAAGAGTTTACTACTGGAAATTTTGAAGAAGGGGTCCAATATATCCAACAACAGCAGACACCCATCGTTTTAAAAGCGGATGGCTTGGCTGCCGGAAAAGGTGTATTAATTTGCACCTCTCATCACGAAGCGCAACAGGAATTTGAAGCCATGCTGGGAGGCAAATTTGGCGATGCCGGAAACAAAGTAGTTATCGAAGAATTTATGGATGGTATTGAGTTTTC
>CAYVGM010000172.1:0-1895 GCA_964451125.1 uncultured Chitinophagales bacterium | reverse complement strand
ATACTTCTGGCTGCGTTCAGTTTTTTATTATACATCAACACCATCAACCATAAATATGTACTGGATGATGAAATGGCTTTGGGCAAAAATAAAATTGTAACCAAAGGCATCTCTGCTATTCCCGAAATTATGACTACGGCATACCGTGCCGGTGCATGGCAGAGAGAAGAAGGTTTATACCGCCCATTATCTTTAGTAATGTTTGCCGCAGAGTGGCAAATCGCACCTGACAAACCATTCATCGGGCATCTTGTAAACATACTGTTATACGTGTTAACGGCAGTTGTGTTATTTCGTTTACTTAGAAAATGGTTTTCAACCTACACTATCTTTATCCCGTTTTTTATTGCCGTGCTTTATATCGCACATCCGCTGCATACAGAAGTAGTGGCCAATATCAAAAGCCGAGATGAAATTTTAGGGGCACTTTTTGCCTTTCTGTCTCTTTCTTCATTTTATGATTATGCCGAACAATCGAGCTGGAAAAAGTTATTAGCAGGCACCGCTTGTTTTTTGTTGTCAATATTGGCTAAAGAAAGCTCGCTCACTTTATTTGCAGTTATTCCTTTGTCCATTTATTATTTCAATAAAAATATTGAAAAGAAAACCTATCTCTACATTTTTGCTGCACTTTTCCTTACTACAATTATCTATTTCCTGATGCGAAAAATGGCACTTGGCAATCTGGTTAATTTCAAATCCATTGATTTATATAACAACTCAATTGTGGCTACCGATAATAAACTATACCGCTTTGCTACAGCCATCGTATATCTCGGTTTTTATCTGTGGAAATTTATCCTGCCTCATCCACTTGCATTCGATTATTCTTATAATACCATCCCTTTTGCAACACCCGGCGACTGGCGTTTTTTATTAAGTTTCGCGATATTGATTACTATGGGAGCTTATGCCATTTACACCATTAAAAAAAGAGACAGCATCGGTTTCGGCTTCCTGTTTTTCATGCTTACCATTTCATTAGTCAGCAATATAGTCATCTTAATTGAAGCCACTACAGCCGACCGTTTTATGTATTTGCCTTCCTTAGGATGCTGTATTGTTTTTATCTTTTTAATGGAAAAACTTTTTCACCTGTCTGCAGTACAACTTCCCAACTTTGCTTATTTTTTTTCTCAGAAGAAAATAGCTTCTGTAATACTTACAATCGTTCTTTTTCTATTTTCCATAAAAACATCAACACGCAATTTCGACTGGAAGGATAATTTTACTTTATTTACCAAAGACAAAGATAATAATCCCAAAAGCTACAGAACCATTGGTGCTTATGCCAATGAATTATATAATGTGCGTATTAAAGATTTGCCCGACTATGCACCCGAAAAGCAAGCTCTTTGTTTGGAAATGATGGACTATGCCAAACGAAGCTTAGCCATCTTGCCCGACAATTTCAAGATGTGGACACTGCTTGCTTTTGGTTATACGCAGTTAAAGGATTATCCGCAAGTAATACAAACCTTTGAAGAGGGCAAGAAACATTATAATAATGATATCGACTGGGACAAATTTCATATTATGGGGATTGATGCTTATTACAAAACACAACAATTTCAGGAAGCATTAACTGTATGTGATACTGCATTGAAAACAATGCCGGATAATGCCGTTTTGTGGAACAGCCGAGGTATGGTTTTATTGGATTTAAACAGAAGGGAAGAATCAATGAGCGACTTGCAACATGCACTAAAATTAGACAGCACAGTAAGCTCAGCCTGGTACAATCTGGGCAACTGGTATGCCCGCGGAAATGATTTTAACCGAGCTATTACTTATTACGAAAAGTCAGTTTCATTAGACAGCACACAATTGCAGGCATATAACAATATGGGTAATTGTTATGCCGTTACACAACAATTTGACAAGGCTATTTTACA
>CAYVGM010000171.1:0-6253 GCA_964451125.1 uncultured Chitinophagales bacterium | reverse complement strand
TATTGGCCGTATCAAGAACGGCATAATATCTGCTTTTGTCAAAAAGTAAAGAATCGGTAACTGCATTTTTATACAAAATATTAAAGACTACCGGAATGCGAATGGTATCTGAAGACAGAATAGATGAATTACGGTTTGCAAAAGTGGTAATATATTGAAACCTGTCCCGGATATCCTGAGTAGAAATTCCTTGCTGTAATTCTGGTAAAAAAACATTACCACAACCTCCAAAAATATATTGAAGTGAAAGTAAATATGTTGCAAGTAGAATAATTCGCTTTTTCATAGCTCTATAAAGATAAAAAAAAGGAGCTATAAAAGCTCCTTTTTCTATGTTGTTTCCTCTGTTACCACTTAGGACAAGAGAATTTATGATTATAAGGATTTCTTCTTCCGCAATTACCAAAAGCACCTTTTTTGCCACCAATATCACCTAAACGAACGGTGAAAGTAAGTTGGATATGCATAAACTGGTCATTATCTTTTCTGTCACCTCTTTGTTGTCCTACTCCTCCTGTATTTAAAGAACCGTCTGTTTTATATTGCCCTTCAACAAAATTAAATGAAGTAGAGGCATAAGGACTTGTAGTGGCATCATTAGATCTGTTTTGTAATGTCTGAGCAAGTGGAGAAAGCAAGGCGATGTCATCTGGATTTACATAGTTTTTACTAACATCATCTAAATAATCAGTAAACGTTTGATGGTAAACACCTTCGATTGCTAAAGCAAATCGCTCTGTTACATTAAACTTAAAACCGATTAAAGCCATGGCATCAAATTGAAAATTACTATACGGTTTTCCATATGCACCTCCAATATTTTGTCCTTCAGTTCCCAGTGGTTTTAATTTCACTTTAGAGCCTCCAACTTTTGTCCAGGGATTAAACCAGAAAAATCCAAGACCTGCTCCTAAGTAAGGTGCCCATCTTTCTTTTTCTCCTTTTCCGGCTACATCCGGTAAGTATTTTTTAAGGTTCAATTCTGCCATTGCCTGAAACTCTACAATATGCGTGGTAAAGTTTAAGTTTCTGCGACGTCTGTACCAACTATCTGTAACTCCACCGGGTGAGCCGGGTGGATTGCCATCTGTATCTGCATCATCTGCTTTTAGCATGCCATACATCAGGTTTGCTCTTACAGATACCCATCTGTTGATATTGTATCGGTAAAATGCAGTAACCGCAAAACGAGTAGCTGGGAAATCAATATCGCGAATGAACGGAGCACCAATTTTTTTAGCCCCACCTAAATCAGTCAATGGCCACATTGGTCCTGCACTAATTCCTATTTGATGTCCACTGCCTTCGCGGTCTTTATCTTTGTATCGGTTAAATCGCGAACCTTGTCCATCTCCTGCAAAAGCAGAAAATGTAAACAAACAAATGGAAATCAGGATAATAGTATGCTTCATAAAAATTTACTTTTTATCTTGTAATAAACGCTAAAGTTATTAAAAATTATTTAACTGCATTGCTTTTAGCTTGAAGTTTTGAACAAATAATGCATTTTTTTTCATCATGTCCTCGTGCCGTACACATTTCCCGACCGTAATATATTATTTGCAGGTGTAATATATTCCATTTTTCTTTTGCAAATAAACGTTTTAAGTCTTTTTCTGTTTGTTCCACACTCTTGCCATTGCTTAATCCCCAACGCTTAGCTAATCTGTGAATATGGGTGTCTACCGGAAATGCCGCATGGCCAAAAGCCTGGCTCATCACTACGCTTGCTGTTTTATGTCCTACTCCCGGAAGAGCCTCTAAGTCTTCAAAACTTTCGGGAACTTTACCATAATGCTGTTGCATAATTATTTTTGATAAGTCAGAAATTGCCTGAGATTTCCGGGGAGATAAACCACATGGTCTTATTATTTCTTTAATTGTTTCAACCGGAATTTTTTCCATAGCTTTAGGGTTATCAGCAAGCTTAAACAAGGTAGGAGTAACTTTATTTACACGTTCATCCGTGCATTGTGCAGATAACAATACGGCAATTAACAAGGTATAGGCATCCTTATGCTTCAGTGGAATAGGAGGATTGGGATACAACTCATTAAGCGTAGCTTCAATAAATACTGTTTTTTCCTTTTTTGTCATCAAACTAGCGTAAGAATGAATTAAAATGTGAAGCTATTTTATTTAGTAACAAACCCAATAAATTACTTGCCCACAAGTGTTTATTATTCTTACTTGTTACCGGCAACTATCCATTTATATTTGTAATATGTCCGAAGAAGTGGTAAAAGAAAAAGTAAAGCGACAAAAGAAAGCAGCCGTTGAACAGCCTCCCCAAGAGGAAGCCCCTGTGCCATTAATTACGGCAGATTCTATCAAAACCGCAGCCGGTTTGTTTTTATTATTTTTAAGCATTTTCTTATTTGTAGCTTTTGTGTCCTATTTGTTTACATGGAAAGCCGATCAGGATAAAGTCTTAAGCTTTTCATGGAAAATTATTTTCAGTAAAGAAGCATTGGTAGAAAATACGATGGGCAGAATGGGCGCATTTTTAGCACATACTTTTTTTTATATGCTCTTCGGGGTTGCTTCTTTTTTCATACCCTATGTTTTGTTTTGCTTGGGAGTAAATGTTACATTTAAAGAAAAGGTTTTTCGGGTAAAGAAAATTATGCTGACTTCCATCATCTGGATAGTTTTTATTGCAACAACAGCATCATTCTTGTTCCCAAATTTTGCATTTCCTTTTGGTGGTGGAATGGGTACCCTCTTGTATGATTGGCTGTCTACATTTATAGGTCGATTAGGTTTAGGTATTTTATTAGCCATCTTAGGTTTTACCTTTTTAGGCTTTAATATCAAGGATACATTTACAATGCTGAAACATTGGAAACAACAATGGGAAATTAAAAGAGTTGCATTGAAAGAAGAAAAGGAAAAACTGAAAATAGAAAAGCAACAATTGATTGCTCAAGATGAGTATTATACAGACGAAGAAGAAGAATTGAATAAAGAAGCAGGATTTGAAATGGAAAGCATACTACCAGAAGTGAAAGAAGACGTAACACCGCACTTTGAAGATAAAACATTTGAAATTCTCAATGAAAACACCCATCAGATTAATCCTGATTTGTTGGAAATGGAATTGATTGAAAAAGAGGATAGTGTTGAGGTAAATGATATTGAAAAAGAAAATGAAGCTATTGTAGAATTGGATTCAACTCCGCTGGAAGAGAAAAAATTATCTCTCAAAAAAGTGAAAGAAGAGATAGATTTTGAAATTGAAGAATTACAAGCATTTGGCTCAATAGATACGCAATCATTATTGGAAACAAATACGAAGGAACAAGTTTCTGAAGCAGAAAATGATTCCTCTAAAAATGAAATGCAGCATTTTGGCCTTGATGTTGAATATGATCCTAAATTAGAATTATCAGGCTATACAGTTCCTCCCATCAATTTGATGGAAGAGCACGGCAACGGACAAATTGAAATCAACAAAGAAGAGTTGGAACAACATAAAAACCAAATTGTACAAACACTTTCTCACTATAATATCGGAATTGAAAAAATAAAGGCTACAGTTGGTCCAACGGTTACTTTATATGAAATTGTACCTGAAAAAGGCATTCGCATTTCTAAGATAAAAAATCTGGAAGACGACATTGCTCTAAGTCTTGCAGCTCTTGGCATTCGTATTATTGCTCCTATTCCCGGCAGAGGAACCATAGGCATAGAAGTTCCTAACGTGAAAAAAAGTATTGTATCCATGCGTTCGCTTATTTCGGGAGAAAAATTCCAACGCACCGATTTTGATTTGCCTGTTGCCCTTGGTAAAACCATATCAAATGAAGATTTCGTTGTTGATCTTGCTAAAATGCCGCATTTATTAATGGCCGGTGCTACAGGACAAGGTAAATCGGTCGGCTTAAATGCCATTTTGGTTTCTCTTTTGTATAAAAAACATCCGGCAGAATTAAAATTCGTGTTAGTCGATCCTAAAAAAGTAGAGCTTACTTTATATAAACTGATTGAAAATCACTATTTGGCGCAATTGCCCGATGAAGAAGAAGCTATTATTACCGATACGAAAAAAGTAATTTATACATTAAATGCACTTTGCATTGAAATGGATAAACGTTATGATTTGCTCAAATCAGCTCATGTGCGCCATATCAAAGAATACAATCAGAAATTTTTAAACCGACAACTCAATCCGCACAATGGACATCGTTTTCTTCCATATATCGTTTTAGTGGTGGATGAATTTGCGGATTTAATGATGACGGCAGGCAAAGAAATAGAAGGCCCCATTGCCCGTTTGGCTCAGCTGGCAAGAGCAGTCGGCATCCATTTAGTTATTGCAACACAAAGACCATCTGTCAATATTATTACCGGTACGATTAAAGCGAACTTCCCCGGACGTATTGCCTTCAAAGTAACAGCAAAGGTGGACTCTCGTACCATTTTAGATGCAGGTGGAGCTGACCAACTCATAGGCCGTGGTGATATGCTTTTATCGCAAAGTGGCGAAATTACCCGTTTGCAATGCCCGTTTGTGGATACACCGGAAGTAGAAAAAATTGCTAAATTCATAGGCGACCAGCGAGGTTTCCCCACACCTTACGAATTACCTGAATATGTGGATCCCAAAGAAGCAAGTAGCGAAAAACAATTTGATTTTGGCGATAAAGACGATTTGTTTGAAGAGGCAGCACGGCTTATCGTTCGCAACCAAATTGGTTCTACTTCGTTGATTCAGCGTAAGTTAGCCCTTGGATACGCCCGTTCAGGCAGGTTGATGGATCAATTGGAAGCTGTGGGCATAGTAGGTCCCAATCTGGGCAGCAAGGCTCGTGAAGTTTATGTGAAAACAGATGAAGAATTGGAACGGATTTTGCAGGAGTATGCTTAATTAAGTAACTTAGCAAAATTGATAACAATTTGAGTGCAAGATTGTAATTAGAAAAGTAAAACTATTCACTTTTTGAAACGACTATCTGGTATTCAACACAAAACCTGACCGTACAATGCAATATCTTCTGTTCTCTATCTTGAGTTTGTTCTCCTTTCTATTTGTGAAAAAGCAACCGGATACTAAAAATATCAGCGATCCGAAAGCTAAAGTATTATTGGATGAGGTAAGTAAAAAATATAAAAGTTTTTCTTCTATAGATGCCAAATTTACTTTTCAGACGGAGAACGGGCAGCAAAATAAAACAACTACAGAAAATGGCAGAGTATATCTGAAAGGTGAAAAATACAGAGTGGAAATCGGGAAACAAATTGTGATTTGTGACAATAAAAGTGTGTGGACATACATGAAAGATATCAACGAATTGCAAATCAACGATTATGAGCCTAACAAAGATGAAATTACACCGTCTAACATGTTCACCATTTACCAAAATGATTTTGATTATCTGATGAATGCCGATGAAGCTATTGATAAAGTAAATTGTGCCGTAGTCGATTTAAAACCAAAAAAATCAGATAAACCATTTTTTAAGGTGCGCATCTGGATTGATAAAAACGCTAAATATATCAAGCGTATGAAGATTTTTGATAAAAACGGCAATCGTTATATTTACACCGTTACAACTTTCAATGGCAAAGCCAATCTGGAAGATGCCATCTTTAAATTTGATACTTCCAAATATCCGGGCGTAAAAGTGGAAGATTTGCGGATGTAATTATTTTCAAACCTAGTATTAGCTATTGCGACATTATAAATTGATCAAAAAGTTCATTTCTGACAATTGTTTAAAACTTATGCACACCCCCTGATAACTCGGTTTTTTCGTTTTAACTGTTTTTTGCATTTTTATCTTGGAATAATATTTGCATTGTTCCGTTAATACTATTTTTAAAACCGCAGTATGTTCAAAAAAATAACCGCATTTGCTCTGCTATTTTTCGCATTTTTTAGCTTGTTTGCCCAAACTACTTATCGCCAGCTCGATATCCTGAAAACGTATAAAGAAGCAGAAGAATTGATTAACTTAGGCAAATATGCAGTAGCACAGCCTTATCTCGAAGATTTCATACAGAAATATGAAAATAAAACACTCGATAAGTCTAATTTGATTTTCGCTGATGCCGTATTCTATAAAGCACTTTGTGAAAAAGAAACGTCTAATCCCGCCGCAGAAAAAGATTTGTTGTTTTTTGCCGAAAATTTTAAAGGACATCCCAAAACCAACAGCGCTTATTTCCATCTCGGCGATCTGGCCTACGCTTCCGGTAATTATAATGATGCCTTAGCCTGGTTTGATAAAGTGGACGAACGCGCACTCTC
>CAYVGM010000170.1:0-6341 GCA_964451125.1 uncultured Chitinophagales bacterium | reverse complement strand
GAACTGGTTAAACCTCCTATAATTACCCATGCCATTGAACGTTTAAATTCAGAACCCGGTCCGTTGGATAAAGCAATCGGCAACATACCGAATACCATCGCAAAGGTAGTCATCATAATGGGTCGAAGACGCTCTCTTCCTGCTTCTATTAATGCTTCTTTCAAGTGCATACCTCGCGCTTTCAGATGATTCGTAAAGTCCACAATCAAAATACCGTTTTTAGCAACCAAACCCATCAACATGATAAATCCGATAAATCCGAAAATACTCAAACTCTCCATCGTTAGTGCCAAAGCCAGAACAGAGCCAATCAATGCAACCGGAATCGAGAACATCACTACAAACGGATAAAGTGTGCTTTCATACAATGCAACCATGATTAAATAAACCAATAAGATACCAATACCCATGGCCATACCTAAGCTGCCAAACGACTCTTTCTGATTTTTTTCTTCTCCTAAATAATCAATTTTTACTGTAGGTGGTAAACCGGCTTTAGCAATCTTTTCTTGTATTTCTGCGGTTACCGTTCCTGTTGGTCTGCCAGAAGTTGAAGCTAAAATTTGCACCGAGTTCAAACGATTATAACGTTCCAGAATGGCTTGTCCTTGTATCTCCTGAATATTGGCAACATCACACAATCGCACTACTGCGCCTGTTGCAGTTTGCAACATCGTATTAGCAACATCTGCCACATTTTGCTTATCCGATTTTTCGTATATGATATTGATAGGATATTCTTCTCCATTGTCTTTAAATTTAGACTGGTCATTCCCTCTGAATGCAAGCTGTATGGCATTTCCGACTGCAGGAATACTCAAGCCCATTTTTGCAATTTTATCACGGTTGAGAGAGATTTTTATTTCTGTCTTCGCAGATTTTGTACTGAATTCCACATAATCAGCCCCCGGCGTTTTATACACGATATCTTTCACTTTCTTGGCAGCAGCCCACATTTCATCATCATTGGGGCTCATCACTACAATCTGAATTTGCGGTTGATTGTTGCCGGTAACATTAGTAGGTTTTATGGAAAAGGTAATTCCGGGTATGCTGTCGATGCGTGGTCTTATTAATGCACAAATCTGATCCGTACTCAATGCACGCTCTCGTTTATCAGTCAACCCTACTGTAATATCTGCCTGATTCGGAGATTCAATAGTCGTTCCCATTTGTGTTCCTACCGCTCCCACTTTAGAGAATACTTTTTTTACCTGTGGATATTGCAAAATAATTTTTTCGATATCCTGCACTACACGATTGGTCTGCATCAATGTAGCTTGCGGCTCTAATTCTACCATTAAACTAAATTCACCTCTGTCGCCATTGCCCGCAAATGAACTGCCTATGAAACCCGTTGCACCCAAAAATCCGATTAAGCCAAATAATGCCAACACTATTATTATGACATAGCGTTTGTGTGACAATGCCCATTCCAGCATTTTTCCATAGCGGTTTGTTAGTCCGTTTATGAAATTTTCAAATCCGATATTTATTTTACCCCAAACAGAATTTTCATTCAGATGCACTAGCTCTGCCCAACGTGAAGCTAATAAGGGTGTCAAGGTAAAGGATACAAACAAACTCATTAAAGTAGAAAAAACAACTACCAAAGCAAACTCACGCAATATATTTCCGATTAATCCTCCGGCTAAAGAAAGTGGCACAAACACTACCACATCCACTAAAGTAATGGCTAATGCGGTAAAGGCAATTTCGCTTCTTCCTTCTAAAGAAGCCTTCATGCGGTCTTTGCCCATTTCCATGTGCCGGAAAATATTCTCGAGAATAACGATACTGTCATCTACCAAAATTCCGACTACTAAGGAGAGCGCAAGCAATGTCATGAGGTTGAGAGAAAATCCCATGATATACATTAACCCGAATGTAGGTATCATGGCTGATGGCAAGGCTACCAATACAAAAAACGAACTCCTGAAACTGTGTAAAAAGAACAGCATCACTAAAGCTACAATAACAATTGCCAACATCAAATCATGAATAACTGATGTAGCAGCCTCTAAGGTATAAACTGACTGATCGACGGCAATATCATATTTGAATCCTTTGTCGGAGTATTCTTTTACAATAGTATCTAATTTTGCTTTTACCAGACTACTTACTTCTACTGCATTGGCATCAGTCTGTTTGGAAATTTCCATACCCAACCCTACAACACCATTAATACGATTAATGGATGTAGGTGTGGACGATGCATCCGTTACCATTGCAACGTCTCCCAATGTAATACGGCTACCCATTCTGTTTTCCCGAATAACCAAATTTCGGATTTCATCTACCGACTTAAATTTTTCGTCTAAACGGATGGTATAACGCAGGTCATTATTTTCAATATTTCCGGCAGGATAACTCAAATTGCTTCCGGCTAAAGTCTGATAAATTTGTCCTGACGAAATGCTGTATGCTTTGAGTTTGTCGTTATTTAATTTTACTTCTATTTCTCGTTTTATGCCACCAATCAAACGGACTTGACCCACACCTTGTAAATTGAGCAATAATGGTTTTACGGTAAGATTGACAAAATCATACAATTCTGCATCGTTCATTCTGGCAAATGCAGTTAAGCGCAAAACCGGAATTTCGCTGGAGCTGAATTTGTTAATCACAGGCTCATCTGCTTCCTGTGGTAAATCGTTTTTTATCTGATTGATTTTACGTTCTACCTCTTGTTGTGCCAGTGTGGTATTTGTTTTTTGTTTTAATTGAACGATTACACTTGAAACATTTTCCATAGAAGCAGAAGAAACTATATCTACACCTTCGATACTGGATGCCGCATCTTCGATTTTTTTAGTAATGCTGTTTTGGACTTCTTCTGAAGAAGCTCCTTTATAAACAGTTTGTATGGATAAGATCGGAGCTTCAAATTTTGGAAGTAAGTTATAGTTCAGTTTGCTGTAACCCATTATACCAAATAAAATCAGTACCAGGAAGACAACGGAAATTAATAAAGGCCGCTTTACAGCTATTTCGGTTATAGACATTTTATTTGTTGTTTATTATTTGAACTTTGCTGTTTTCGTTGATATTGATTAATCCGCTGGTGATTACTTTTTCACCGGGAATCAATCCTGAACGCACCACTATATTTTGTCCGTTTTCTTCTCCTAATTCTATCTTGCGGATTTGTACGGAATTGTTTGCAGCCACCACATATACATACGGATTTTTCGTGCCTTCCACTAATGCCATTTTAGGTATCTGCAGGGCTTCGGCTGGTTTTTTAAATGCAAACTTTACATTGACATAAGTGCCGGCTTTATAACCACTGTTAGGTATTTCTACTTCCACCCGGTAGTTGTGATTTTCATCGCCCTTAGGAGCTATGTATTTAATAATGCCTCTCGTCAATTTTCCGGGAAATACAACAGATGATAGCTGTGCAGGTTGTCCTAATTTTAAATCATAGATATTGTTTTCGCCGACAAAGACAATGGCTTTTAATACGGAAACATCCATTATAGAAGCTAAAGGAACACCAGGGTTGGCAAACTCTCCGGCATTGGCATTTTTTTGTGTGATGATTCCGCTTATTGGCGCATAAATATTATTATCTGCTATTTGCTGTTGCAGGTTTTCTTTTTGGATTTTAGTCGTTTCCAAATTGTAGTTGATATCATTTACGGCATTTGCTGGTGCGGCATCACCGGCTATCAAATCTTGCGTGCGTTTTAAATCATCCTGCAATTTTTTAATTGTTACATCTGTATTTTTTATACCGATTTCACGTTGTTTGGAATCTATTCTTCCTACAAGTTGTCCCTTACTTACATGCTGCCCAATTTCAACATTGAAAGTAGCAAGTTTGCCGGGTTGAGTGGCAGTAATGATGCCACTTTTATTGATATCCAAAACTGCCGGCAGGGCATAATCTGTGCTGACAGGCAGATATTGTGCATCAAAGGTAGATACAGAAACGGGCACATGGGTGCGGTCAAGGGGTGTATTGTTGGCATCAATCACTTTTTTATTTTGTGTCAGCTTATATCCGATTAAGGCAATTACCCCGATGAGTATAATTCCGATTATTATTTTACTTTTCATTTCAATTTTTTCTGATATTGTTACAAAATTTTATAGTTGTTGTTTTATTGTTTATACAGATAAATGTTGTTATTTGCCCGATCTGCCTCTAATTTAGACTGGATGTATTTTACAAGGGAATTCATATAGTTTTGTTCCGCTTCTTTATATCCATATTCTGCACTCATCCAATCTGTATAAGAAATCACTCCTTTTTGATATTGCACTGTTGTTACATCCAGTACATTTTTTGCCAACCTGATATTGCTTTTATTGATGTCGAGGTTTTTTACGGAATTTTCAAGCTGTGTGTTGGCATTTATCAATTGTAATTTCATGCCTTCTTCTTTTTGTTTTAAATCTTCTTTTAGATTTGATATATTTAGTTTGGATTGCCGTAAAGCAGAATTGGTACGCAAGCCGTCAAAAATAGGAATATCCAAACTGATGCCCATTGCTGCAAAATCGTGCCAGTTGGTGAAAGATTTTGAAAATTTAGAACCAAAAGCATTAGCTCCGTATCGTGCATAAAAAGAAATTTGAGGCATATAACCTGCAGTAATTCGTTTTTGTAAAATGCTTTGCAATTCAATGTTCTTTCGCATCAGTTGCAACTCAATTCTGTTTTTCACGTTTGAAGTATCCGCATAATTTTTTGCATCTGTAACTTCTTTAGAATATGCAGTGTCAATAACAAAATTGCTGTCTAACGGCATTCCCATACTGTATTTCAAATTGTTTAATGCCACCTCTTTGTTCGACAATAAGATGTCTTTCTGAATCAGGATATTATTATAATTGACTTGTACTTTATCTACATCTATTTGGCGAATCACTCCTTTTTCCTTTTGAAGCTTCAAAATGGGTAAAGTTTTCACTAATCGCTCTTCGCTCTGAACTAACAATTTTTCGTTTTCATTGATTAATAAAATAGTATAATAAGCTGCTACTGTGTTGTACACTAACTCTTGTTGTGTTTTTTCTTTTTTCAATTTGGCAATTTCATAGCCGGGCTGTATAGCTTTAATGCCTTGAATATAAGACCAGTTGAAAATCATTTGATCTAACTGAAGCCCGGCAGTAGTATTGTATTTATTTCCAATTTGCAAAGTTTGTTCCGGTATGGTAATACCGCCTAAAGTCATGGAAGGAAATTGTGTAGCCTGCAACTTTAGATTGTCATCCCATTTTAGTTGACCATAAATTTGTGGTAAATAAGCAGATTGTCCTTCGCGTTTACGGGCGTAAGCTATGTCCACATCATTTGTTGCCATTCTCAAGCCTGAATTGTTCTTTATTGTATAATCAATACATTGCTGTAAAGTATAGACATTTTGGGCTTGCATTTTTGTTGTAAGTGAAAAATACAGACAATATATAAAGATGAAATATGTTTTCATTACAGTTTTATTTTTTTTATCAGTTTTTGAAAAAGTTCAATGCCTGCAGGTGTAGCAATGGCATATATATTGTATTTAAGTACTTCTAAATATATATCAGTAGGTTTGTGTTCACTTTGTATCGGTTGTAAAGGCAAGAAACTTAGTTGCAGTTGAATAAGCGTTGTGATTTCAATCGAAATTTCTTTTCTGAAATAACCTTGCTTTATTCCCTTCCTCAGATTTTTCGCAATATTATTTCCTGCAAATGCATCTCGATGACACTCTACTAATTGCCAACTTTCAGGATAAAATTTCATCAAATCATGTACAATAGTTGGATGAAATAATTGCAGTTCGTTATGGATATGTATGGCAATCAATAATAATTCTTCAATGGCATTATCCGTATTTCTGGAAATATCATGTATGGCTTCTTCATCTTCTTTTAGTTTGCTTTCTACACAAAATCTAACCAGGTCGGCTTTATTTGGAAACTCTTTGTAGAGTGTTTTTTTTGAGATCCCCAATTCTTGCACCAACTCGTCCATCGTAGTATTTCTTACGCCTTGTTTAAAAAATAAATTTCTCGCCTTTTCAAAGATTTTTGAATGAAGTGCAAGATTTAATTCTTTTGTATGTGCTGTTGCTATACTCATTCAGACTACAAAATTAGCATAAAAAACTTTGGAAACTATTAAAGGTTTTAAAGTTTCCTGAAAATTTATGTTAAATAATTGTGCTACTCTGTACGAACATTTAACTTTACACTATGAAAGCATGGGTATTACACACAACAACGTTTGGAATTGAAGAAGTCGCCAATCCGGTATTGAACGAAAATCAGGCATTGATACGCATTAAGTATGCTGCACTCAACCACCGCGACGAATGGATACGGCAAGGGCAATATGCCAA
>CAYVGM010000169.1:3536-6341 GCA_964451125.1 uncultured Chitinophagales bacterium | reverse complement strand
GCTTCCCATTGTTTATTGGGTTTATTGTAAGAATTGTTCGTGTTAGATGGTTGATTAGGCTGTGTGTATCCGTTTGTATTTTGACCTGAGTTATTATTGTTGAAATTGTGATTATTGGTATTGTTATAGGTGGTATGGCGTGGAGTGTAAGTCGTGTTTTTAGGATTATGGATATTGCCATTATCATACCAGTTATTGTTATAACCGCTATATCCGTAATGGTTGTAGTTATTGTAATAATTATTGCCCCAGCCCCAATTATTGCCGCATACCGGAGAGTTCCAGCCCCAAGAATTCCAAGAGTTCCAGCTATTCCAAGAATTGCCCCAATAGTTATTTCCACAACCATAATTCCAGCTATTCCAAGAATAGTAGGGATTGTTCCACGAGTTGCTCCACCAAGAAGTGTAGCCCGGATTTATTATAATGATTTGAGTAGATGGCATCCACCAGCTTGGTGTAAATGAATTATACCAACCCGAGGATGAGGCTGAATAACTATTATAATTGTAATACGGGTCGTACCAGTTATTGATACAATTATTCCAGCTCAAATTGAAGCGCACATTAGGATTGTGAAAACGCTGTATGCGCTCGGAATAAGTCATGGCATAGTTATCTTCTTCATAATCATACTGGCTGTTGCGTTGGTTTGTGTTTGTATAATCTGAAGATTCTTCTCCATAGTAGGGAGCGGTTTTTTCTTCATAAGTGCTACCTGAATAAGACGGTGCATCTGAAGTTTGTTGAACTTTTACTTTTTTTACACGAGGAGCGTCATATACATCATCCTGAGCAAAAACTGAAGTAATGGCGAATAATGCCAGAACAAAACTTAAAACCCGATTTATATTTTTCATAACATTCATTTTTAATATTTTGGAAATTTCTAATCCCCTATATTTGATACAACAAAATTATAAACATTTAGTTTCAAAAAACATACCAATTTATGTTAATTTTTAGAGCAAAAGGAAGATAAATTTTGTAAAACCATCATTTGCACGTAAATAATTAGCATTCAACATTTAATACAAAATTCAAATCATGTCAAAAGAGATTACAAGCAGAGCAGAAAATTATTCCGAATGGTATAATGATTTAGTATTGAAAAGCGGATTGGCTGATTATTCTGCCGTGCGGGGTTGTATGGTTATCAAACCATACGGTTTCACACTATGGGAGAATATGCGGGATGTACTCGACAGCAAATTTAAGCAAACGGGGCATGTCAATGCTTATTTTCCATTATTTGTACCCAAAAGTCTTTTTGAAGCTGAAGAAAAAAATGCAGAGGGCTTTGCAAAAGAATGTGCCGTAGTTACACACTACAGGCTAAAATCATCTCCTGATGATAAATCCAAACTGATTGTTGACCCGGAAGCCAAGCTGGAAGAAGAATTAGTAGTACGACCTACCTCAGAAGCAATTATCTGGAATACCTATAAAAAATGGATTCAATCTTATCGCGATTTGCCTATTCTTGTCAACCAGTGGGCGAATGTAGTGCGCTGGGAAATGCGCACCCGTTTGTTTTTGCGCACGGCAGAATTTTTATGGCAAGAAGGACATACGGCTCATGCCACCAGAATGGAAGCTGAAGCAGAAACCGTGCAAATGATTAATGTTTATGCCGATTTTGTAGAAAACTACATGGCTCTTCCGGTTATTCGGGGCGTAAAATCTGAAAGTGAGCGATTTGCAGGAGCGGAAGACACGTATACCATAGAGGCGCTGATGCAAGACGGGAAAGCATTGCAATCGGGTACTTCTCATTTTTTAGGTCAAAATTTTGCCAAGGCATTTGATGTAAAATATGTAAACAAAGAAAATGTAGAAGAATATGTGTGGGCTACTTCATGGGGCGTTTCTACACGCTTAATCGGGGCATTGATAATGGCTCACTCTGATGATGACGGATTGATTTTGCCACCTAAAATTGCTCCGCATCAAGTGGTCTTAATTCCTTTTCTGTCTAAAAATGCAGAAGAAACTGAAAAAATGATAGCCAAAGCCAATGAGCTTAAAGCACAACTCACTGCAGCAGGTGTTCGTGTAATTGTAGATAATGACGAAACCAAGCGTCCGGGTTTTAAATTTGCCGAATACGAACTGAAAGGTGTGCCCGTGCGAGTAGTTATCGGTCCGCGTGATTTAGCCAATGGTGTGGTTGAAATTGCCCGCAGAGATACCAAGGAAAAATCGCAGTTGCCGTTGGAAAATTTTGTCGAAAATATTAAATCTTTACTGGAAGACATTCAGCAAAATATGTTTAACAAAGCCAAAGCTTTCAGAGATGAAAATATTACTAAAGTGGATGACTTTGAAACTTTTCAAAAATTGCTGGATGAAAAGCCCGGCTTTATTTTAGCCCATTGGGATGGTAGTGCAGAAACTGAAGATAAAATAAAAGAACTGACAAAAGCTACGATACGTTGTATTCCATTGGACAATCCACAAGAAGACGGGAAATGTATTTTAACCGGAAATCCGAGTAAGCAAAGAGTGTTGTTTGCCAGAGCGTATTAATTTTTTGAAAGTTACTTTCCCGTGCAGTCAGGTGTTTCCATCCGACGACAAGGAACATCCGTTGGTACGTAAAAGTCATATTATATAATTATTCTTTTCTAGTACACTTCGGAACTTTTATTTTCAGTTTTTTGTTATAACAGAACTATTTTAATGCTTATTTTTATACAATTCAAAAATCAAGATTATGGGCATATTTGATAAACTGCGCAATGAGTTCATTGATATTATCGAATGGACAGACAATACACAAGACACTATCGTTTGGAAATTTCC
>CAYVGM010000169.1:0-3436 GCA_964451125.1 uncultured Chitinophagales bacterium | reverse complement strand
AAAAATCCGATTACGATTAATGACAATCGCTTCGGTATGATAGAAATCCGTGCGTTTGGCAATTATTCTTTCCGTGTGGTAGATGCCGAAAAATTCTTTAAAGAAATTGTTGGAACTGACGGAGAATTTACTACCGAAGAAATTAATAATCAGCTACGCACTTTAATCGTGTCAAAACTGACAGATGCTTTTGCAGAAAGTAATATCAAGATTGAGCAGTTTGCCGCTAACCTTGACGAACTTTCAAAATTCGGTGCGGAAAAACTATCTGATGACTTCGACCAGTACGGCTTAAAAGTAACATCGCTTTTAGTTGAAAATATCTCTATGCCGGATGATATCAAAAAAGAGATTTTTGAATTATCCCGACTGGATAAGATAGACATGCAAAAACTGACACAATACAAAACCGCAAAAGGCATTGAAAAAGCTGCCGAAAGCGGTGGTATGGCCGGTGCATTTGTGGGCATGGGCATGGGCAATATTATGGGTAGCACTATGCAAAATGCCCAACAAAACAGCAATACTCCGCCTCCTGTGATGCAAATATTTGTAGCACAAAATGGGCAGCAATCGGGACCATTCGATATACCGCAATTACAGCAAATGGCACAAGGCGGTCAACTCACTAAAGAAACACTGGTTTGGAAAGCCGGGATGGCAGCCTGGGCAAAAGCGGAAACAGTAACAGAACTGAGCAGCATACTCAATTCCGTTCCGCCACCGATAGGTCCACCGCCGATTGCTTAAAATAGCTGTTACTTTTCTTGGATTTTATCTTGTAATAGTAACATTTGATTATATTTGTTACAAAAATAAAGATGAAATATTTATTGATAGCACTCTGCTTGCTAAGTTCTTCGTTTGTATTCTCCGGCAATGCAGAATTTAAAAAAGACAGTACTGAGTTGGAGATTTTTGACAGAGCAGAAGTGATGCCGGTTTTTCCTGGAGGAACAGCTGAATTGCTTAAGTTTCTTGCTCATAATATCCAATATCCATCTAAGGCAAGAGAAGATGGATTACAAGGCAGAGTTATTGTAAAATTTTATCTTGATACATTAGGCAATCTTAATGACCCAATCGTTATAGCTGATAATGTAGGCGGTGGATGTGCTGAAGAAGCAATTAGAGTGATTAAAAATATGCCCAAATGGACACCCGGTGTGCAAAGAGGACGTTTGGTAAAAGTCATTTATACCTTGCCCGTAACTTTTAAATTAGTTGGTGAGAAACATAAAGATTCAGGTAAAGCAGTACCCTTATGTACTCCAGATTCTTTACAGCGTTATTTAGGAAATGTTGCTCAAAAAATTGAAAATCCTATAGTAGGCAATAATACCATTTACGTTATTAAAGCAACTTGTACTATTCTAGAAAACGGTAAGATAGGTAATGTTGTGATCAGTGAATCCAATTATCCGGACAGAAGTATTGAGAAAATTATTGAAGCACATATTCTGAGTGGTCCGGCATGGTCACCTGAAATAAAAAAGGGCAAACCTGTTGTTTCCATTCAAGAACTGCAATTTTATCTGACTTTTAATCCGCCTAAAAAAGATTAACTATACTATTTCGTTTTCCCTTTATAAATCTCATATAGTGCCATGGCTGTAGCTACGGATACGTTATAGGATTCTAATTCTTCAGACATGGGTAATTTTACTTTTTCGTCCAGCAGTTTTTGTACATCTTTGGAGATGCCTTCGTCCTCTGCACCTGCAATTAACGCAAGTGGTTTATTTAATTCTGTGTCTGCAATAAATTTCTTACCCTGACCATCCAAGCCTAATAAAGTAATGCCATTGTTTTTTATGTCTTTTACGGTAGTACTCAACTGATCCACCCGGCATACCGGAATTTTCAGCAATGCTCCACTCGATATTTTAATGGCATCATCATTGATACTCGCACTTCCTTTTTTGGGGATGATAATGGCATGCACACCCAGCCCCAAGGCCGTGCGGGCAATAGCACCTACATTGCGGATATCGGTAATGCCGTCTAAAATAAGCAATAACGGATTTTCTCCTTTGTCAAAAATAAAGTCAATAATTTCCTGAACATCGAAATACTGAATTAAAGAAGTAAAAGCCAGTATGCCCTGGTGATTCGCTTTTGATAAAGACTGAATTTTTACTTCGGGAACAAACTGTACATAGATATTTTTTTCTCGGCAAGTTTCTATAATTTGTTTGATAATATCGCCATGTGCACTTTTTGAAATCAGCACTTTCTCAACTTCCGTATCCGATTGTACCAATTCCCAAACGGGGTTTCTGCCTGCGATAAGTTGCTGTTTCATTTTGCTGTAAGATAACAAGAATTGCGCTTGCTATAAATAAAAAAAAAAGGGAAACTTATTTTGTTTCCCGTTGATATTGTAAAATTAGTTAAATCTTATTCTTCAGATGATACTTCAACTAACACAGAAACTTTATTTTTCAAAATTTCCACGATACCGCTTTTAACTTTTATTTCTTGCTTATTATTTCCTGTCGTTACTTTTATTTTGCCTTCTTTTATGGTAGCAATCATTGGTGCATGGTTGTCCAACACTTCAAATTTGCCATTGATGCCCGGCAATTGTACTCTGTCCGCTGTTCCGGAAAATAAACTTTGCTCTGGTGTAAGGATATCTAATGTCATTTTAATTCGAGTTTAAAGTTGAATGCTCAATGAATAATATTTATCATTCAGCATTTACCGTTTACCATTTTTATTTCGCTTCCGCTAATAATTTTTTACCTTTTTCGATGGCATCATCTATAGTACCTACGAGGTTGAAAGCCGCTTCAGGATATTCATCCACTTCACCGTCCATAATCATTTCGAAGCCTCTGAGTGTTTCTTCTATTGGAACGAATACTCCTTTTAAGCCCGTAAATTGCTCTGCCACGTGGAAAGGCTGAGATAAGAAACGCTGAACACGACGTGCGCGGTGTACCACCAATTTATCTTCTTCACTTAACTCATCCATACCCAAGATAGCAATAATGTCTTGTAACTCTTTGTAGCGTTGCAAAATCATTTTCACGCGTTGTGCAGTATTATAATGTCTTTCACCCAATACTTGTGGGTCAAGAATACGAGATGTTGAATCTAATGGGTCAACCGCAGGATAAATACCCAACTCGGCAATTTTACGGCTTAATACCGTAGTTGCATCCAAGTGGGCAAATGTAGTAGCCGGAGCCGGGTCAGTTAAGTCGTCAGCCGGTACATAAACTGCTTGCACAGATGTAATTGAGCCATTTTTAGTGGAGGTAATACGCTCTTGCATCAAACCCATTTCTGTAGCCAAGGTAGGTTGGTAACCTACCGCAGATGGCATACGTCCCAATAATGCAGATACTTCAGAGCCTGCTTGTGTAAAACGGAAGATATTATCCACGAAAAATAAAATGTCTTTACCTTTTCCTTCACCGTCACCATC
>CAYVGM010000168.1:0-6345 GCA_964451125.1 uncultured Chitinophagales bacterium | reverse complement strand
CATATTTCTTATCAGTATTTGTTTTGGGTAGATGGCATTACCAATATTTTATCTGCTCTGGCAATCATTTATTTCCTGCCTGTTTATAAGCAAGAAAATAAAATGGCCGTTCATAAAAATCCGTTTAAGGGCATTTTTCAAGTATTTAAGGATTTGGATTTTACCAAATTTACGCTCATTTCTGTTTTGTATCTCAGTTGCTTTTGTCAGTTGTTTTCCAATCTTCCGGTCTATTTTAAACAAGTATTAAAATTGAATGAATCACAAATCGGCATACTTTCATCCTGGAATGGTTTGATGATTGTATTTATAGAAATGACTGTCATTTTTTGGATAGAAAAAAACTGGTCGAAACAGCGAGCCGTTACCATTGGCGTGTTAATGCATGTTATCGCCTATCTGACAACTGTATTTTTCCGCTTAGATTTTTTCGGTGCATGGGTGATGATGAGTTTTATTACGCTGGCAGAAATGTTCAGTTTTTCGGTGTTGTTTAATTATTGGGTGAGTCACACTACCGACTCAACAAGAGGACAATATGCGGGTATCTGGACAATGACCTGGGCATTTTCCAGCAGTTTAGGACCCTTTGGAGGTTCGTTGATAGCCGAACAGTATGGCTTTACCGTTTTATGGAGTATTGTTGCTGTGATAAGCTTAACAGCAGCATTATTATACAACCGGTTAATTACGGATTAAGTGGTAAAACTAACTGAAAGGCTTTCCTTAGTATTTCTACTAGAAAGTTAAATAAATTTAGCAATAAGTATTAAGTTTTGACTATCTGTCTAATGCCTGTGTCAAATACTTCAAGGCTTTTTCTGCATTTTTAAGTGATTTGATTTTGACAGAAAGTACAGTACTCACGCCCTGACTTGCAGTTTTTACAAGACCGGCATCTTTCAATGCTTTGAGATGCTGTGAAACTGTAGATTGTGCCAGATTCATTTTTTTCACCAAATGACTTACCGTGCAATTTTGTTTTGCCACGATGATGCGCAAGATTTGAATACGAGCGGGATGCGCTATTGCCTTACATACCTCGGCAAGTTGTATGTCTTCTTCGTAGTAGTCAGACTCATGATAAAGCATAACACTGATTTTATTTATCGTAAATATACGATAAAGCATGAAAAACAAATATACTAACCTTTTTGTGCAGTCTCATTTATAATTTTTACCACACAGACGCATAGTTTTTTTTACGATAAAAATGCTTAGCATACAAAAATTGAGGTAATAACCTGAGTCCGGGATAAGCGTTTCAATTAAAAAATAGTTGATTTTTTATATAGAACCACCTCCTTTTAATTCCTCCTCCTTGTTAAGTTGGAGGAAAAAATGAGAAATCAACTTTTTTTCACCTTAATTTTCTTAACTATAACTCAGGTTAATAATAGAAATGACAGAAATCGCCAAAGACGATACTATGTTTTTACTTAACTATCTATAATGATTTGCACCAGACAATTATCTATGTTTAAATATGCTATGTTTTTATATGGTTTCAATAAACAACAAGTTACTCTAAATGAATTTTTAACTTGTTGAAAGAAAATATACTTGATTCTGTTTGATTAGAAAAATACGCTTCCGGCAGTCTGCTTTTGAAGTAAAAAAGTATTGTTACTCAAATTGGATAGCATCCGCTATATTCTTTTTTTCCAAAGCCAGTTCAATCACCTCATCCATATCTTCTACATAAGTAAATTTCAAGCCTTTTACAAAATCCTTTGGAACATCGTCAATGTCTTTCTGATTTTCCTTACACAAAATAATTTCTTTAATTCCTGCACGTTTTGCCGCTAATATTTTTTCTTTAATGCCGCCGACAGGCAGTACTTTTCCGCGCAAGGTAATTTCGCCGCTAAGTGCAGTAAACGGCTTAAGTTTGCGCTGGGTAAACAAAGAAGAAAGTGCACTGTAAATGGCAATGCCTGCGCTTGGACCGTCTTTAGGAATGGCTCCTTCAGGTACATGTACGTGCAAGTTCCAGTCTGAAAATGCCTTTACAGGAATTTGTAAACTATCCGCTTTGGATTGCAAATAAGTAAATGCCGTTGTGAAAGATTCCTTCATGACATTGCCCAAATTTCCGGTCAATGTAAAATTGCCTTTTCCTCTGCTCACTGTCGATTCAATAAACAAAATATCGCCACCGTGTGGTGTCCAGGCTAATCCTATTGCAACCCCACATGGATTGTTTTGCGTATACTTATCGTGGTTATATCTGAATTTACCCAAAATATGAGCCACATCTTCTGTCGTTACTTGTACATTATAGGGTTCATCTGTTGCAATGCATTTTGCAATATTGCGCATCATAGAGGCTATCATTCTGTCTAACTCACGCACGCCACTTTCATAAGTATAATGGTGAATAATAAACTGGATAACTTTATCATTTAATTTAATTTGCGATGCTTTCAATCCATGTGCATCCCGTTGCTTGGCTACCAGATGGCGTTTGGCAATTTCTGTTTTTTCCTCTAAAGAATAGCCACTCAATTGAATTACTTCCATCCTGTCGCGCAAAGCATGCGGAATATCGTTTAAGCTATTAGCTGTTGCAATGAAGAGAATCTTCGACAAGTCGTATTCTTGTTCCAGATAGTTATCGTAAAATGTAGTATTTTGTTCAGGGTCTAACACTTCGAGCAAGGCAGATGATGGATCGCCGCGATGGTCTTTTCCCACTTTATCAATTTCATCCAGCACAAAAACCGGATTTGCTGTTTGTACTTTTTTCAAAGACTGGATAATACGGCCCGGCATGGCACCGATATAGGTCTTGCGATGTCCTCGTATTTCACTTTCATCGTGCAAACCACCCAATGCCACACGCACATATTTTCTGTCTAATGAACGGGCAATGCTTTTTCCCAGAGATGTTTTTCCTACGCCCGGAGGACCTACAAAACATAAAATCGGGGATTTCATATCGCCTTTTAATTTAAGAACGGCCAAATATTCGATAATGCGGTCTTTGATTTTGTCGAGAGCATAATGATCTTCATCCAGAATTTTTCCGGCTCTTTTCAAATCAAAATTATCTTTAGTAATCTCATTCCAGGGAAGCTCCACCATTAAATCGAGATAATTTAAAATAACAGAATATTCGGCAGCGGCCGGGTTGATGCGCTGCAATTTTCCGATTTCTTTGTCAAATTGTTTGGCGACGGCTTCAGACCATTTTTTTTCTTTCGCTTTTTCTTTCAGTCTGTTGATTTCCTCCTGATACATATCGCCACCCAGTTCTTCCTGAATGGCACGCATCTGCTGGTTGAGGAAATAGTCGCGTTGCTGCTTGTCTATGTCCGTTTTAGTTTTCTCCTGTATATTGGCTTTTATTTCCTGCAATTGCAATTCCTGATTGAGGTATTTTAGCACCTGCTGCACACGCTCTTCTACCGCATTGGTTTCTAATATTTGCTGTTTTTGAGCCAGCTCTATCGGAATATTGGAGGTGATAAAATTGGCTAAGAACTTCAATCCGTTTATATTATTCAAGATAAATTTAGCCTCGTTGGGTATATGGTTAGAAAGTTCGATAATGCGTCCTGCCATATCTTTCATAGAGGCAATAAGTGCTTTTTCCTGCGTTTTATCAGATAATGGCACATCTTCCAGATATTCAACTTCAGTCTGTATGATTGGGTCTGAGGATATGAGTGTTTTAGCAATAAAACGATGTACTCCTTGCAAAATAACCGTATTGCCACCATCCGGCATATTGAGAATGCGAATGATTTTGGCCGTGGTGCCTACACTGTATAAATCGCCGGGTTCGGGTTCTTCCACTTTTGGGTCGCGCTGGGCAATAACGCCGATATACTTATTTTCTTTATAAGCCTTTTTGACGGCTTTGATGGACTTCTCTCTGCCGACAGATATGGGGATGACTACTCCCGGAAAAAGAACATTGTTACGCAAGGGCAAAACAGGCACTAATTTAGGTAGTTTGCTGCTTTTTATATTATCATCTTCTTCGATAGATAACAGCGGAATCATTTCTACATCTTGTTCAATAATATTGGAAAACTCAAGCATTTCGATAAATTTAGACAAATTGACACAATTCTATCGGTAAAGATAGGTTTTTATGTAAAAGCAACTTTAATGCCGAACAGAAATAAGGCAACTTTGTCAGTGTCAGGCAATGTAAACAGATATCCAATCGGTCGGTGTCCACACCAAACGAAAGAAAACTAAATAAGCAATCAATTTGCTCAATCAGGAAGAAAAATATAAAGCTGATCATAGCCTTTGCTTAAAAATAAGCGGACTGCTGTTTGGCTTCTTTTTCCCGAATGACAATAAAATACTAGCACATCATTTTTGTCGAATTCATGCATACGGCTTGTTAAGTCCATTAAAGGAATATTGATACCCCCTATATTCGACTCTTCATATTCCCATGCTTCGCGTACATCAATCAAATGTATTTCTTGTTTTTGTTGTCTAAGTTGATGAAAAGCTGCTGAATTCAAAATCTTTGTGTTTGTATTTTTTTCGATATGTGTAGCACTGTAGGCAATACTTGCATTTTCTTTTTGTTCCGTATTATGGCTGATTTTGAAAATGTGCATTTTATGGGTAAGCGCATCATACGTAAGCAATTTACCTTCCAGCGTATCACCAATCTCAGTAATAATTTTAATGACTTCATTAGCTTGCATACTGCCTATGATACCGCATAAAGCACCCCATATACCGGCATTCGCACAAGTTTGTGAAGTGGCATCTTCTTCTGCAAAGACATCCCGGTAATTGATGTTTGTTTTATGGCTAAAAACAGATAATTGTCCGCTGTATTCGGCTACTGCCGCACTGATAAGTGGCTTTTTAGATAGCAAGCACTGATCATTCACCAGATAGCGAGTACTAAAGTTATCGCTGCAATCGCAGACAGCTGTAGCATCATTAATGAGTGAGTTTATATTGTCATTGCTCAGCATGTTGGGAAAGGCAATAAGCTGCACATGAGGGTATTGCTTTTGTAACTTCTCAACAGCTGCCAGCGCTTTATTTTTACCAATATCTTCAGGACTGTATAAGACCTGACGGTGCAGATTATGCTTCGCTACTGCATCGCCGTCTGCTATTACAATTTTACCAACTCCTGCAGCACTTAGGTATTGCACTACCGGGCAACCTAAGCCACCTGCTCCAACAATCAATACAGTAGCAGATTTTAACTTCTGTTGTGCATACTCGCCAAATCCCGAGAGGATAAGTTGACGACGGTAATATTCTTTTTCTTCCTGCGAAAGATGTTGCATGGCTTAAAGGTAAGCAATGAATGTATTGAAATAAAGCAAAAAAAATGCCCCGATAATTCGGAGCATTTTTTACTTATGAAATGAAATTTAATTCTGTAATTTGAAAGTAACAGGAAGTGTATAATATACCCTTACTGGTTTTCCTCTTTGTGTGCCCGGTGTCCATTTTGGCATTTTCTTAATTACCCGAATTGCTTCATCCCCACATCCGCCTCCTACTAAATCTTTTACAATACTAGGGTCTTTAACTGTCCCGTCTGTATCTACATAGAATTTTACAATTACTTTTCCTTCCAAACCATTTTCTTTTGCAATAGATGGATAATTGATATTTTTGGAGAGATATTTCATCAGCTCACCATTTCCTCCAGGGTAGCCTGGCATAACTTCAGCTCTGTCAAATATTTCAGTTTCTTTAGGTGCTTCAGGCTCAGGGGCTACGGTTACAGCCGGTCCGTCACCATGTACTTTCGGCTCTTCCACGATAGCTTTTGCATTTTTATCGCCCTCGTTCGTTACATTAGAAATCTGTGTTTCTTTTATTTCTTCTTGTTTAGTTTCTTGTTTATCTTCCGGCACTTCTTCATCTTTCTTTGCAATCATTTCCACGAACTTAATTGTAGGCCTTACCGGTGGCGGTGGCGGCGGTGGCGGTGGTGGTGGTGGTGCATCTACCGGTGGTGGTGGCGGCTCATCTAAATTGATATCCTGCATTTCGAGGTTGACTTCCTTTTTATCTTTGGTAAAACCCGAAAAGATATTGAAGCGCATCATGAGCATAATCAGTAAAAAACCGACAAAGGCAATTAAAAAGCCTCTTAGGGTATTTTTGCTCACTAATTTGCGCAATACATAAGCTCCATAATCTTTGTTTTGGTTATCAAAGACAATGTCATCCCATGTTGCATTTCTGAAATCTGTATTACTCATTGTTCTTTTTTAACATTAATAATTAAGGTGCTACATTTGCATTGCCGCCATTGGCAATGGCTTCTTTTTCAAGATTGTTTTAATCTTGAATGGCGTATATCTTAGTTTTGTTGATATCCATTTCATCCAAAAT
>CAYVGM010000167.1:0-6432 GCA_964451125.1 uncultured Chitinophagales bacterium | reverse complement strand
TGTATAAAGCACGTAAAAGATTGAAAGAAATTTATACGAATGATTTGAAAAATGAAGCAAGATTAAATGAAATATTAAAAGATGATATTTATGAAAATACGCCTGTCATTTATATCGTTTCTGGATTGCCCAGAAGTGGAACTTCTTTAATGATGCAAATGCTGGAAGCCGGTGGATTAACGATTTATACCGATGAGAACCGCAAGGCAGATGAGAATAACCCAAAAGGATATTATGAGCATGATGCTGTAAAATCTATTCAAAAAAATAATAAATGGATGGGTGAGGTTGTGGGCAAAACAGTAAAAATCGTATCCCATCTTTTGCCATTTATCCCGATGCAGTATAAATATAAAATTATTTATATGGAAAGAGAGCTGGATGAAGTCTTAAATTCTCAAACTAAAATGCTGCAACAATTGGGAAAACTTCCGGAAAACACAATACATATTTCACTGGAACAAAATTTCAATAGAAATGAACTCAAAACCAAAGAATGGCTCGAAGATAAGCTGAATATGGATGTATTATTTGTAAATTACAATGATCTTATTGATGACAGTAGTGAAATTACAGCAGCTATAACTGATTTTTTAGGTATTCCATTAGATATTGAAAAAATGAAATTAAAAATTGACAAAAGCCTTTACAGGAATAAAAAATTTGTTTAACTTTAACAATTAATGTCACTATAAAAATCAAAATTATGAAAACAAACACAAAAAAAATCGCAGGTTACTCAGCCATGGCACTAGCAGCAGCTACTGTGCTACCCATTAGTTGTAAAAAAGACAAGGCAGTTTCAGATGATCCCGAAATAGATGCAATAACTCCAAACCTGAATTTGTCAGCTCCTTCAGTTGGAAGTTTAGACAGCTCTATCGTTTTACTAGGAAATGATATATATTTAACAGTTGGGAGATATTATAGTAATGATGTAGTATATATTGATTTTGATGGCAATTCTGTCTTTCAAAAAGATAATGATGTTACGGTGAACGGTTCATCTTGGGACTTTTTACCTACTCTTAATGAAGGAGCAACGATTGATACTGCTTCGGCTGCATGGTTGGATGGTGGTGATAATGATGATGGCTACTTTTTCGTAAAGGATAATGTCCCTGCGCCCGGAGCCAGTCATGGTATCAATGGCCAAGGCGATAAGTTTGTTGCTTTCAGACAAGGTTCGGGAAGCAGTTTTAAGTACGGATGGATGAAAGTAAATGTTTCCAGTGATGGAAAAACATTTGTACTAAAAGAAATGGCAATGTCAAATGTATTCAATAAAGTTATTAAAGTAGGTGCTAAATAATTTTCAGCTTAAAATTCAGTATAAAGGTTGCACATGGTGTAACCTTTTTTTATTCCATGTACATTTCGATTCAACCCGAATATTCATTAGAAAATGTATAATTCGGGTTTAAAGGATAAGACACTCAAAAATCAAAAAAATACTCAAACGCATTATTTTATAACATCCAGATTTTAAAACCTGAGTTCAGTTATGTAAAATAAGGTGAAAAAAGTAGTTGATTTTACATTTTTTCTTCCAACTTATCAAGGAGGAGGAATTGAATTGAGGTTATTATATAAAACTATAGGAACTTAGAGAAAAAAACAGTAAAATTACCTTTGCTATATCTATTCCATTAGATCTTGAAAAAATGAAATTAAAAATTGATAAAAGCCTATACAGCAATAATGAAATGCGTAATGAAAAGTAATTTAAATTTTCTCGAAGGTGAAATACTATTAATAGATAAGCCGTTAGACTGGACGAGTTTTGATGTAGTGAACAAACTGAAAGTTGCTTTGAAAAAAAAATACGGCAAGCTAAAAATTGGTCATGCCGGAACATTAGACCCTAAAGCTACCGGACTTTTGATTGTTTGTACCGGTAAAAAAACGAAAGAAATAGAATCTATTCAAAATACTGACAAAGCATACACCGGTACATTTTATTTGGGTGCCACTACTCCCTGTTACGATACTGAACAAGCCGTAGATGCCCGTTTTGATATTTCAGTAATAACAGCAAAACAAGTTTATGACAATGCGCACAGTCTTTTAGGTGAGCAAGAGCAATTTCCTCCTGCACATTCTGCTGTAAAAATTAACGGAAAACGCGCTTATGATTTAGCCAGAGCAGGTAAAGAAGTACCGGTTAAATCTAAAACAATCAACATAAAGAAATTTGAGATTACGAGAATTGAATTTCCGGAAATAGATTTTTATGTAGAATGTACTAAAGGCACCTATATCCGCAGTCTGGCACATGATTTTGGCAAACGGATGAATAACGGAGCTTATCTGGCGGCATTACGTCGTGAAAAAATAGGTGATTATGATGTGAAAGATGCTTTGCAAATCGACATCATCATGGAAATCATTCACTCAGTGCAATAAGTTTTATTAGCTTTCTTTCAATATCGCAATGATATCGTCTTTCATTTTTTGTGCGATATTATTGGCAATTTTTTCTGTGGAACTTTCTGCATAAATGCGGATAATTGGCTCTGTATTCGAACGGCGCAAGTGTACCCAATCTTCATTAATATCGATGCGCAAGCCGTCAATAGTATTTTGCGGATAGCTTTTATATTTTGCGGCAATCTTCTGCATGATATCATCCAAATTAATTCCCTGCTCCAGTTGTATTTTATTCTTAGATATCACATAATTGGGATATTTGCTGCGCAAACCGTGCAAGCTCTTATTTGAGGTTGCCAAATGAGATAAAAACAAGGCTATACCCACCAGTGCATCTCTGCCATAATGCAATTCAGGATAAATAATACCGCCATTTCCTTCACCACCGATAACGGCATTTACTTCTTTCATTTTCTCTACCACATTTACCTCTCCCACTGCTGAAGCAAAATATTCACAGCCATGTTTTAGCGTAATGTCTTTCAGCGCTTTTGAAGAAGATAAATTGGACACCGTGCTGCCTTTTTTGTAAGTCAATAAGTAATCGGCAACTGCCACCAAGGTATATTCTTCACCAAATGGAATTCCTTTTTCATCAATGAGTGCTAATCGGTCAACATCCGGATCAACAGCTATTCCCAAATCAGCTTTGTTATATGTTACTTCAGAACAAAGTTTACCTAAGTTTTCAGGCAGAGGCTCAGGGTTATGTTCAAACCTTCCAGTGGGCTCACAAGCAATACAAATAACTTCTTGCACACCTAATGCTTTTAATAATTTAGGAACGGCTATGCCACCTACACTATTCACAGCATCCACTACTACTTTCATTTTTTTTGCTGTTATCGCTTCTACATCCACAAATGGAATTTTCAGAATCTTAGCAATATGCCCATCCAGATAATCCTTCTCTGTTATTTTTCCCAACTTGTCGATTTCAACAAACTCGAAACGAGATGAATTAGCTCTTTTCAAAACATCTTGTCCGGTTTTTTCAGAAATAAACTCTCCTTTTTCATTCAGTAATTTCAGAGCATTCCATTGTTTCGGGTTATGTGATGCCGTGATGATAATACCACCGTCTGCATTTTCGCCGGTAACGGCCATTTCTACTGTAGGTGTGGTAGCCAATCCGAGATTTACTACATCTAAACCCAAAGAGATTAAATTACCTACAATGAGGTGATAGACCATCTCGCCGGAAACGCGGGCATCTCTGCCAACCACTACTTTTTTTCCGCCTTTATTCTTTATAATAGAGCCGTAAGCTAAAGCAAATTTGGTAATATCTAGTGGAGTCAGGTTGTCACCTGCTTTGCCGCCTATCGTACCTCTGATACCGGATATGGATTTAATGAGAGCCAATGATTTTTGTTGTTTTTTGTGTATTAAGCAAATGTAGAGATATATTGGCAAGAAGCCACGTAATGCTTCTGCTAAAAATGTGAAATAACTTTAAATTAAAAATTAAATATGAAAAGGATAAAGCGATTTTTATGCAGTCTGGAAAAGTACATCTGTTTTGCGTACCAAAATTGAATATAAGGAAAACAAAACAGCCGTAAAAATCACATCACTGATAAATGTCCACTGATAAAAAGGAATTGCTTTAATGTAACAAGACAATAAACCCTCTAATGTTTGCGGATAAAGATTGCCTGCCAGCCAAACGCCAAAATTTGTCAGGATAAAAAACAGCAGTGAAGAACTAACAGCCATGCCGAAAATACGGACTGGACTATTGCTGTTTTTCAACGTGAATCCTAATAATGCAATGAGTATAAAAGAGGCATAAACAAACACGAAAGTATCGTGGATGAATGGATATCCTGTTATTTTTGACAACAGCACATCACCCAGCAACATTGCCACAAGCGGTATTATGACGGCTAATTTCTTATTAGAAATTCTTGCCCCTGCAAATAAAGCAATGGCTGCTATTGGGCTAAAATTGGGTATCAAATGTAAGACTCTGAACAAGACACCAAATGCTATTAAAGCTATTGCAATAAGTAAATTTTTAGACTGATTTTTCATATCTCAAATATAAAACAAAATTTTTGTGTTGTGTAAAAAGCTTTCTTAAATGATGTTAGTACATTTATAAAAATCCCTTTTCTTTCATCCACTTATCGTTAAAAAACTTGCCGACATAGCGTGAACCGTGATCATGCGTTACAACAATCACTATATCATCTTTTGTTAATGGAAATTTCTCATGCAATTGTAATAAACCTTGTACGGCAGATCCTGCAGAATTTCCCAAAAATAAACCTTCTTCACGGGCTAAGCGTCGCTGCATCAGTGCTGCATCTTTATCTGTTACTTTTTCTATATAATCTATTAAACTGAAATCATAATTTTTCGGGATAAAATCTTCGCCTATACCTTCGGTAATATAACTGTGGATTTCATTTGCATCATATTTTCCGGTTTCATGAAATTGTTTCAAAATAGAGCCATAAGTATCTATTCCCCATGATTTGATGGCAGGATTTTGTTCTTTTAAATATTTGCTTGTGCCCGTAATAGTACCACCGGTACCAATGCCTACAACAAAATGCGTTATTTTTCCGTCTGTTTGTCGCCAAATTTCCGGACCTGTACTTTCATAATGTG
This sequence comes from uncultured Chitinophagales bacterium, assembly GCA_964451125.1. Taxonomy (GTDB): domain Bacteria; phylum Bacteroidota; class Bacteroidia; order Chitinophagales; family JADIYW01; genus JADJSS01. The sequence continues at coordinate 1,383 of CAYVGM010000167.1, read as the reverse complement.
CAGTTCTGTTAGACAAATTATCGTATTGGTTCATCCAGACAGAGTTGGGAATTTCTTTAGCTAAACGAGCGGCTACAGAATAATAAGAACGCTCATCTTCGGGCTCTACATTGGTTGGGCATACTATTACTTCAGCCCCCAAAGCGCGCAGTATATCAAACTTTTCAGGTGATTGTTTATCTGTAGTAGTAAATATACAATGATAACCCTTTACACAAGCCGCAATTGCCAAGCCCATTCCTGTATTTCCACTGGTGCATTCAATAATCGTACCTCCGGGTTGCAGTCTGCCATCTACTTCAGCATCTTCAATCATCTTTACCGCCATGCGGTCTTTGATAGAATTTCCGGGATTTCCGTATTCTACTTTCACCCCTACCATTGCCGGAATATGAGCTGTAATTTTATTCAGTTTAACAATGGGCGTATTGCCGATAGTTTGCAAGATATTGTCGAAAATTTGCATGGGCTAAAGATACAAAAATTTTGAAAGGCTTATGACAAGCATAAAAAGCAGTAAGGATTAAATCTAAAAAACAAGAATTATTCTTTTACTGAAATAAATATATCCCCGCAATTAGCAACATTTCTAAACGGCAACCATCCTTTTATACTATCTCCCGGTTGAATGATTTTGTTGGAGAGGTCGAATAATTCAAGCTGGGATTTTAATTTTTTATTGGCACGATAAGCAATTCCGAAGTTTGCTGCACCGAAAACAACACCAAATGGAATCGGAATAAATTGTTTTCCGTTTTTGATTAATTTTTTAGGATCGTCAGGTTTGTTAATTTGTGTAGGTGTACCACCAACATTAATGGTCATAACTGCAGGCTTAGGATATACCGCAACTCCTGCACTATAAAGCCAGTACAACCCAGCTTTTTGCTTAAGTACACTGTATATATCTTCCATTCGTGTTGGCTGCATAATTACCGAAGCACCGCACATAAATGTCAACTCACTGATATTTATCGGAAGTTCTGATTTATTTACAATACTGAATGCAATCAAATTATAGTCATTCTTCAATTCTTTTCGGGCATAATAATAATCTTTGAAATTATAGAACACCCCTTGACGAATGGAATAACGGATTTTAGCATCGTCTTTAAAATTGACAAAAGGTATGCTTTCCATATTTACTTTTCTGTATGGTCGTGCACAAGACGCAATAATTATAATTGCCAGAAAAAAATAGCAATAGTTGATTTTAAGTTTAAACATCTTTTAGTAGTTAGAAGTTGTATTTAGTATGATAAAAATAAACAATTATTCGACGAAATACAAGAACAAGAATTTATCAAATTTTAGTCTTTGACAAATCAAAATTCATGGAGCAAAATGAGATAACTATACCAACTTATACCATTGCGACTGACT
>CAYVGM010000166.1:0-6507 GCA_964451125.1 uncultured Chitinophagales bacterium | reverse complement strand
GTTAATTTCTCAATTTTCCTCCAACTTGGCAAGGAGGAGGAAGTAAAAGGAAGTGGTTTCTAAAAAAAATCAACTATTTTTCAAGTTAAAGCATTCATCCCGAAATCAGTTGGTAAATTTTCATACTTCTAAAATGCGTTAACATGGGTTAATTTATTGAACTTCCTGTTGAAAAAGTATTCCTAAATTTTAATTTGGTACTTTAATTCTGTAACTTGAGAAAAAATATATTATGCATGAAGTAAAACATGAATATCACGAAGTAAATGGGATAAAACTACATATTGGAAGAAAAGGTAACGGTAAAAAACTCGTTGTACTCCTGCATGGCTGGCCTGAATTCTGGTACACCTGGCGTTATCAAATTCCGGTTTTAGCTAACTATTACACGGTAGTTGCACCCGATTTACGCGGGTTTAATTTAAGTGATAAGCCAATCGGTATAGAACAATATAAAACAGATATTGTGGCTACTGATATTGCTGAACTGATAAAAAAATTAGGTTTTGAAAAAGCGCATATAGTAGGACACGATTGGGGAGGTGCAACAGCCTGGACTTTTGCAGCCCTGTATCCCGAACTTACCGATAAATTGGTCGTACTCAATTGTCCGCACCCCAAAGTGATGCTCAAATCTCTCAAATCAAATCCGGTACAGATTTTCAGAAGCTGGTATATGTTCTATCATCAAATTCCTTTATTGCCGGAGTATTTATACGATAATGTTTTGCCCTTATTTTTCAAGCAATTTTTCAGAGGCTGGATGTACAATAAACAGAATTTTTCCGATGCTGATTTAAAAGCATTTGTATTGGCATTTCGGCAAACGGGAGCACTTACCGGAGGACTCAATTATTACAGAGCCATGATGCAAACGAAGCCGAATACTTCAATCTTCAGAAATAAAATTACAGCTGATACTTTACTCATTTGGGGCGAAGGCGACCGTGCATTGGGCAAAGAACTTACAAACAATACAGAAGATTATATTGCAGGTGATTTCCAATTAAATTTTATTCAGAATTGTTCCCACTGGACACAAAATGATTGTCCGGATGAAGTCAATAATCAGTTATTAGCATTTCTGGATGTGGAATAATCTGTTATAATCCCACAGCCATTTCAATGGCCTTATTTGTGGCAGCTAACTTATTTTCTACTTCCTGTAATTCACTGGCTGCAACAGAATCTGCTACTACTCCGGCACCGGCTTGAAAGGTTAATGTGTGCGCTTTACTTTGTATGGTACGTATCATGATGGCATGATTAAAGTCTCCGTTAAAATCCAGATGGCCTATGCATCCGCCATAAAATCCACGGGGTGTGTTTTCATATTCATCAATCAGCTGCATGGCCTTGTATTTTGGTGCACCGCTCAAGGTGCCCGCAGGGAAAGTTGCGGCTATCGTTTTTATCTTGGCTGGAATAGTATCTAAAACCGCACTGACTTTTGACACCAAATGTATGACATGTGAGTAGTACTGCACTTCTTTATACACCTCAACTCTCGTTTCTTCACCGCATTTGGATAGATCATTTCTGGCCAAATCTACCAACATTATATGTTCAGCATTTTCTTTAGGATCATTACTGAGTTGTTGGGCTAAAGCAGCATCTTTTAAGTCATCACCGCTACGTTTAAATGTGCCTGCAATGGGATGTATAGTTACTTTTTTATCTTGTATAATCAATTGCGCTTCAGGCGAAGAACCCATCAGCCGGAAGGAACCATAATCGAAATAAAAACAATAAGGGGAAGGGTTGATACTGCGCAAAGCCCTGTAAACATTGAAATCATCGCCTCTGTACGATTTGGTAAATTGACGGGATAAGACTAACTGAAATACATCACCGCAATAACAGCTTTGTTTGCCTTTGTCTACAATTGCCAAAAATTCTTCATCCGTAAAATTTGATGATTTAGTTTGTTCAGCACTAAACGGATTCAGCAGCATCGGTTTGTATTTTATAATGGTTTCAATTTCTTCGAGCGAAGTTCCTGCTGTGTTGCTGTCTGCTATTTCATTTTTTATAAGAATGACTTCATGATTAAAATGATTATAAGCCACCACAAACTGATAAAGATGATACTGAGCTACCGGAATTTCTGTGGAAAAGTGACGCAATTCGATTTGTTCAAAATAGCGCACTATATCGTAGGTCATATAACCGAAAAGTCCGCTGTACATACAGTTGACAGCCGGTTTTGATACAATTTCAAAAGAAGAAATAAAGCGGAGTATTTCATCTTCGAGGTTTGAATTACTTAAATCCGTCACTTCTTTATCTTGTTGAGGAAATTGTTTGATGAAGGAATTACCTTCTATACTAAATCCGGAAATGGCATTAAAGCAGATATAAGAATAGTTGTGTTCTTCACCATGATAATCGGAGCTTTCGAGTAAAATACAATCCGAATAATTGTTGCGCAAACGCAAATAAATACTGATTGGTGTCAGAATATCTGCAATAATTTTTTTGTATTTAATGTCGATATCGTATGTTTTCATTTTTCTTAAAATTAAAAAAGTCAGCGTTAAGGCCGACTGTTATAAAATATAAAGCTAAGCCAAATAGTATTGACTAAGGCCACCAAATAAAATTTCCATTTTGTTTTTGCATAATTCAAAAGTATAAAAATTTCAGCACGCTTATATTTTAATTTTTGTTTATCATTCAGTTTCACAAAATAAATAATTGAACATGCTGTTTTTATCACCCCCCTCCTGAATTTAGTAGGGGGCTGGGGGTGGTATTGTATAATCCTGAAATAGGTTTACATATTTATTACTCAAACTAGTTAAAAAATCAGAGTTCGGGTTTTGTATTTCATTTTTAATTTGCAGGTTTTTCTAAAAAGCCTCCTAAATATAGGATGGGCAGGAGGTGGTTTATTTAAATCAACGCACTTGAAAGCAAAACATCTGATACAACTCAAAATATCTGATTGGCAATATTTTATTGTCCGCTTATTTTATCTGTTGTCTATTTTTCGTATTCCGACTTTTAGTTATATTGTAGCTTAATTTTATGCTGTAATTAAGTTATGCAAGAACATTACGATTATGTCATTATTGGCAGCGGCTTTGGCGGTTCAGTTTCCGCATTGCGTTTATCTGAAAAAGGATACAAAGTACTGGTGATCGAAAAAGGAAAATGGTTTAACCAACCCGATGATTTCCCTAAAACGAATTGGAATTTGCGCAAATGGATGTGGATGCCGTCTATGAAAATGCACGGCTTGTTTAATCTGAGTTTTTTCAGACATGTAGCCGTCTTAAGTGGTGTTGCTGTGGGCGGAGGCTCAGTGGTGTATGCCAATACCTTACCTACTCCCAAATCTGAGTTTTTTAATTCAGGGCATTGGCATGGTCTGGAAAATTGGGAAGAAACCTTAAAACCTTTTTACGATACAGCAAATAAAATGCTGGGTGCTGTTAAGCATCCATATATGAGCAGGAGTGATGAAGTGATGCTGGAACTGGCTAAGCAAACAAATAATGAAGCCGGTTTTGACAGAACCAATGTAGCCGTTTATTTTGGTGAGCCCGGTGTAACAGTAAACGATCCGTTTTTTGAGGGCAAAGGTCCTACACGAACAGGCTGTAATGAATGCGGAGGTTGTATGCTGGGCTGTCGCTATAATGCCAAAAATACATTAGATAAAAACTACCTGCATTTAGCACAGCAATTAGGTTGTGAAATTATAGCAGAAAAAGAAGTATATGATGTAGTGCCACTCAGTGCAGACGGAAGTGCAGGATATGAAATTAAATTCAGAGATTCATTAAAATATTTTAAAAGCAAAAACAGCGTTAAAGCAAAGGGCGTTATTTTTGCCGGTGGTGTGCTGGGTACAGTTGAACTATTACTTAAACTAAAGGAAACGTCATTGCCGAATTTATCCGATAAAGTAGGACATGGCGTGCGTACCAATTCCGAAAGTTTAATCGGCGTTACCTCATTTGATGATATTTCATTTTCAAAAGGCATAGCCATAGGCTCTATCATCAATATTGATAAAAGCCGTCATATTGAGCCGGTAAAATATTCGGAAGGTAGCGGTTTTTGGCGCATTTTTATGGCTCCTATGGTGCAGGGAAGTAATATTTTTGTGCGTTTTCTGAAAATGATGGGAGATTATATCACGCATCCTGTTCGAAATTTCAAAGCCTTTTTTATTGACGACTGGAGCAAGCGTACCAATATTTTGCTGTATATGGAAAGTATAGATTCTTCATTGAGCTTTGCCCGTAATATTTTCGGTAAACTGAAAACCAACTTAGACTCCGGTCCTGCACCCACAGCCTTCAACCCAAAAGCACAGGAACTGGCACACAAAGTAGAAAAGATAATCAACGGAAAAGCCATGGTGATGAGCACGGAAACTTTATTAGGCATACCCACTACCGCACATATACTCGGCGGTGCTTGCATGGGCAAAGATGTGAGTAGCGGCGTTATCGATAAAGATAATCATGTTTTCAACTATCAACATATGCTGGTTTGTGATGGCAGCATGATATCAGCTAATCCCGGGGTGAATCCCAGCTTAAGTATTACGGCTATCAGTGAAAGAGCCATGAGTAAAATACCGAAAAAAGGAAAGTAGTTTATCCGTTAAGCCGGATAAATTGCCATATTATTATCCGTTTCCCAAATTTTTACCTGCAATTCCAAAGCAGTGTTTAATCGCTTTCTGATTTTTTCATAAATCACTCTGGCAATATTTTCTACCGTCGGGTTCAAGTCTTTAAAATCTTCGGTGTCCAGATTCAGGTTTTTATGGTCGTAAGGTTTATACACTTCCTCGTGTATCAGTTGATTCAGGATTTTCAAGTCCAAGACATATCCGGTATCGGGATCTACTTCTCCGCTTACTTTTATTTCTACAATATAATTATGGCCATGATAATTTTCATTGGCACATAACCCGAATATTTCTTTATTTTTTGCCTTATCCCATTGCTTATTCCACAATTGATGTGCCGCGTTGAAATGTGATCTTCTTATGACTGCAGTTTTCACGTATCTTTGTTTTCGTTGCAAAAATACAAAAAATAGCCTTGCTTTATGTTGTTTAAAGATGTCATAGGTCAAACCGCCATAAAAGAACGCCTGATGCAAATGGTGCAACAGGATAAAATACCTCATGCTCAATTGTTTTTAGGCGACTCGGGTGTGGGTATCTTGCCCTTGGCACTTGCCTTTACACAATATGTGGTTTGCGAAAATAAAACCGGCACGGACAGTTGTGGTCAGTGTGCACCTTGTATAAAAGCCGGCAAACTCATACATCCGGATATTCATTTTACTTTTCCGACGGTAAGCGGTGTTAAAAAATCGAAGAAAGGAAAAGGTAATGATGATGATGACGAAAAAAAGACCAGCAAACCCGTATCGGCAGATTTTATAGAAGAATGGCGCAAGTTGATCTTGGCAAAACCGTATGCTTCGGAGCTCGACTGGATACGCTCTATTACCGAAGAAAACAAACAAGCGAATATTACGGCAGACGAAGCCCGTACCATTATACGGAATTTGAATATGACGCCGTTTGAGGCTAAATACAAAATTCACTTGATTTGGATGGCTGAAAATCTGGGCAAAGAAGGCAATATTTTGCTGAAGTTGCTGGAAGAGCCACCACAAAATACCATCTTGATTTTAGTGGCAGAAAATCAGGAAGAGCTGTTGTCAACTATAATTTCGCGCTGTCAGATTTTAAAGATTCCAAAAATTCAGGATCAGTTTATCAAAGCCGAGTTGATACAAATTGGCGTTACGCAAAGCAAAGCCGAGCATATTGCATATTTGTCGGATGGAAATTATAACGCGGCCTTAGCGTTGGCAGAAAGCGAAACCGATAAACAGATAGACTTGCTGAATACCTGGTTTGAATATGCCATTTATATGAAAGTGCCCGAGTTGTTCCGGTGGGTGGAGGAGACCTCAAAAATGGGTAGAGAGAATATCAAATCATTTTTGGAATATGTGACGCATTTGCTGCACGAGTCGATGCTATTCAAATTGATACCCGATTACAACCCGAGGCTGACGGAAGATGAAATAGATTTGTGCAACCGGCTAAACAGAAGCATCATACCCGACAAGCTGGAAGCCTTACTTGCGTTAATCAATAAGAAGCATTATGAAATAGAGCGCAACGTAAACCCCAAGATGGTCTTAATGGACATGTCGCTCAAAATAAACCAGCTGGTACACGGCAAGGCAATAGAATAGGGTAATGGTGTATTTACTTACAGCAATTAGCAAAACAGGTATTGAAAAATATTTGTATTATTAATAAATATTGATAATATAGTCCTAAAAAAATGTAGTTGTGCAAAAGTTACCGATGTTAGATGACGTTTTTTACTCAAAAATATATTTAATGTATTCGATAATTTCTTGATTATTAAAATTTACATTTCTAATAATATCGATTTCATTTTTCCATTCAACTGATTTTTCTTGGGCAAATAAATGTATATTTCGTAAAAATTC
>CAYVGM010000165.1:0-6534 GCA_964451125.1 uncultured Chitinophagales bacterium | reverse complement strand
GATGACATGCCTTTGCTGAGAAAGCGGAAATAAATAAGTCTTTGTTGGGCAAAATCCTGTAATAATTAATGGCATATATTGTATTAGTTGGATTATCATAACCATAAAATTTATGACTGAAGCTATCAATAACGGCTATTGTTTCACGTTGACCATTATACAAATTTATTTTATTGAGTCTGTAGCTGCTTAATGAGCCATTGTCTAGTGCAGAGTAGTTGGTAAAAGTGTAGTAATCTGCATTTTTATTATTCCATTTTGATATCGGATTTGAAAAGACAGGTTCATTATAAGCAATAGGAAAACTTAGTGTTTCATAAAGCGTAGTATCATTTCTCGTAAATGTATCAACTCTTGCAACATGCCATTTGAGCAAAAAATTATCAATATAGTATTGATGAATTTTTTTAGAGGCATTGTCTCTGATTTCTACAAGAAAAGTATTGTCATTGAATTGATGTATGATGCCGTTATATGCATGAAGCTCTATCGTATCCGGAATGATATAATTGAATCGAGAATTTCCGTATAAATCTTTTATTTGGATTTTCAATAAACCACGCCATAGCTGATTGGAGTCTGCAAAATTCTGATACATCGTTACAAAGAGAAAACATGTTGAATCTGTAATGGTCTGTGTATAATTTTCTTGAAACAGTCCGAGATTATTATAAATTGTATCATGATGAATCGTATTTAAATGGACATCACTGAGTCTGTAAATGAGCTTTCTTGAATAGAAGGTATCACTGTAAAATTCAGGGTAAAACTTAGTTTGGTTATGTGTATAGAAACGGACAGAAGCACCAAAATAATAGTCCATATCGGATGGAGAGCGAGAAAAAGCATACGAAGTATCCATTTGGTGAACCTGACCAATTGAGTCGATTGATCTTCGTTCGGTAATAAAACTATATGAATCGAAAAACTCATCTTTCAAATAATAAAACTCTTTAACGAGCATAATTGTACCGCTATCATCCTCCGTAATATTGACATTAAATTTATATTGCAGAAAAAGTTGAAATGGAATTTTATAATCCGTAGAGAATGCTGATTCCCACAAATATTTTCCGGTTGAACTGAGGCAAATCGTTTTAGAATTTGTAATTAAGTAATCGCTTATCAATATATTGCCATTCTTTAGTTTTTTAAAATCAGGTTTAAATAAAAACATCAGGTTTAATGTATCAGATACCCAAATTAGCTGATGAGTTTCATTATATTTCTTGATTAGCTGAGTTGAATCATTCAGTGTAGTATAAACAAAATAAGAATTATCCGTTTCAGTAAAGTTTAATGCATACGTATTGGAAGGCAATTGAAATTCTTCTATAAATCGCAACGAACTGTCATAGACTGCTATTCGATTATATGCATCTGAATTGTAAAACCCAACTGAATCCGCAGATGAAAAAATATAAATCCTGGCATTGTCGTTTTCTACTACATTATTTCCAAATGCATAATTATTGCATTTATTCCAGAGCAATTCCTGAGCAAATGTATTTGTTATACAACAAAATAAAAGTAGAAGTATCGAACTCTTTTTTTTCACTATTGTATTATCACAGCTTTCGTATAAAATTCATTGCGGTCGGTCAGTTTTATCCAGTAAATGCCTTTTTGCAAACCGGATAAATTCAATTTTATTTCCGATTTATCCTGATGAGCTACTTGTTTTTCCAGCACTGTTTTTCCGCTTACATCGAGTACTTGAAGATACAAATTTGCTGCACCTTTATTTTCATAATTCAAGCTAAAAATACCATTGTTCGGGTTGGGATAGAGCTGCAAGTTTCCACTTTGCGAATGTTGATGTTGTATGGCTGATATCAGATAAATTTGAGTCTGCACGGTGCTTGTGGATATGGGTTGGTTATAATCAAAAAAGATCTGAGCCGTATTATTGACTACACTTCCCGCAGACAAACTGCTGAGTGGTTTTATTTTATAAGCTACATAACCGGTGCTGCTGGTATTATTGGTATTGTATGACAAGCGGATATTGCGAAAGGTAAATTTAAGTATATGCCCATTGATGATGTCTAAGGTATAAGGATGCGAGGCACGGGTAACTTGCAAAGAGCTCATATCAACATTTGGACTCAAAGTATCTAATACTACTACTGTGAAGGCTGTATCATTGCCCGTATTTTGGAAATGCACGATGTACGATATATAGTTGCCGTTTGCCACTTGTGCCGGAGTAAGTTTTTCTCCTGATAAAATAGACTTTTCATTGGGATCGTAGGATGCACGTATGATTTCACTTACTGATGAAGAATTATCTATAGGGGTAACATCTATCGAATCACTTTCATAATACAAACGAGAAAAAAGAGTATCGCCTGCATTCAAATCAGGTGGTGTAGTTCCTGTAAAAGTAATTGTTACTGTAGCGGAGGCGTTGGGCTGTACATTAACCACATTCCAACTGAGTGTATCACCGTTTCTGTTGTTAAAGGGAGGAGTACTGCTTACATTTAGTAAGCGATGATCGAGTACAAGTTTCAGCTTTCCATTAGCAACAGAGGTGCCCATATTTTTTATTGTTGCGCTATACGAATTTTGTTGCCCCATTCTCGTAAACCAGTTGTTGATTAAATCAACTTGCACATCGTGAATACCAGGTATAGGATGCAAGGCAAAAAGAAGCGTATCTATATTTCCATAAGTAGCATGTGTGCGTACAAACTGTGCCGGAGTGGTTGTATAATAGTTGTGGTACAACTGCAATTTTGTGGTATAAGTTCCGGTATCTATACTAAGGTTGTAAATGGTATTATTAGCTAAATGCTGGGTAACAGCTTCTGTATTCTTTTGTGCTGTAATATATCCATTATAATAAATAGCTTCTCCGTTATTATAGGTATTATTGTTATTAGCATCAAGATAAGCGATGCCTTTGATAAAATTGGCATTTAGGGAATAAAGAGATGAATTTAGGGTATATATGCCCCATAAATTTCCAAACCGTTTATTGTCAACTAACAAAATTTGATTGTTTAAGGTAAACAAAGAATTGCAGGATACCATATTGTTTCTTCTGATATCTGTAATAATATTACCATTACCTGGATCAATCAAAAGTGTTCTATTGATAAAAGGGTCAAAGTCTGAATTATCTATATAATGTATTGAAAAAAACAACTTACCATTTGAGAATGAAGTAAATTGCATACTAGGTGGTAGATTTTGCCATGACGTACCATTATAATAGGGTAATGAATCCATTAACTCTCTGCTCCTATCCCAGATTAAATTCCCATTTTGTATGAGCATGCCATGAATAAGAGCTGTATTATTATCAATTGCATAATTAAAAGTATAGATAGAAGAATAATTGAAATTCTGAGGAAACTGAAAACTCCATTTTAAGTTAAGGTTGCTATCCAAACATTCTACTCGTTTAATAATCGTTGAATCAAACGTATCACCTATAAATACAAAATAGCCACTTGATTCATCATGATATCCGAATTTACTTATAAAGAAATTATCGGCTGCTTCATAAGAACGTTGTTTAGTAACAGATAAATCATTAAAATTTATCAAGCTTAAAATATTCCTATTAGTATTTTTTTCAATATAAGTATAAGGCAATATACTACCTGTTTGCAAGCTAAACATTGTTGATTGATCTTGGGTTAATATATCTGTGGAAGTAAAAAAAGCTTCTCCGTCTGTAGGTTTTCCTGTAATTTGAAGGGTATTTAAAATAATCCCTTCGGAGTCTGTCTTATAATAAGTCCTATAGTATGTAGGAAACCATGAGTTTGGATTATCAACTGAGTCTTTTGAAAAGTAAAAATCATTGTTTCGAATTTGCACTAATTTTCCTGGAGTCGTTATTGTTTTATTTATTGTGCCATTTGAATTTAAGTACAACAGACCATAATTATATCCGCTTCCATAACCTGTTTGCTGAAACTCAATTAAATATTCGTTACCATATCGATTTACAGAAATCATATCGACTTGTTGGGAAATTGAATCACTACGCTGGTGATTTCCATAAAAGTCTAAAATGCTGTAATAACTTCTATCCTGTATATTATCAAAACGCTTCCATACAACCATTCGCCCATCATTAAAATAGAAAGAATTCAGATTGCATTTCGGCAACGTATATGATTTTAGTGTGGTGTTTAGATTGTCTTGATCTACTGTGTATATGTTAACTACAGAGGTATTATTGATATCGTTTTGTAAATGACTGACAGTAGATATCCTGCCATCATTTCTTCTGAAACTTGCACTTATACCATTCGACAATCCCGCAGGATTCTGCTCTCGTATAAGCACTTGAGCTTTTATATCACAAAATTGTAAAATACAAAGTGTAATAAAGAGTAACTTTTTCATAAGCATTTTTTTATTCTACAAAAATACATCCTATTTGGATATATACTTAGTATATTTTTCATGCATTGTACTAAAAAAGGAACAACAAAAAAATACAAACAACTGATTTTCTTATAATTATAAAAAAAATAGTACGAATAAAAACACAAAGACTGATTGATTTATTAACTTTTTTATATTCATTAGTAAAATAAATGATAGCAAGTAAAATCTACATAAAGCAGACTTATATACTTCAACCTTAGCATTGCTCAATGATTAGCCAAACACTACTCATTTTTAAACATGCTGCTAACTACTAAATCTTTACTTCCGGCTTCGTATTTATAAAATCCTTCTCCGCTTTTCGCACCTAAATAGCCGGCTGTTACCATATTCACCAATAAGGGGCAGGGTGCATATTTCGGGTTGCCAAACCCTTCATGGAGCACTCTTAAAATGGCCAAACATACATCCAAACCTATAAAATCTGCCAACTGTAATGGTCCCATCGGATGTGCCATTCCCAGCTTCATCACGGTGTCTATTTCCTGTACTCCGGCAACGCCTTCATACAACGTATAGATAGCTTCATTTATCATGGGCATTAATATCCTGTTTGCTACAAAACCCGGGTAATCATTCACCTCTACCGGCACTTTTTGAAGCTGCTTTGAAAGTTCAAAAACCAGCTTTGTCGTTTCATCTGAGGTAGCATATCCTCTTATCACTTCTACTAATTTCATAACGGGTACCGGATTCATAAAATGCATACCAATTACTTTGTCAGGACGTTTCGTGCAAGCTCCAATTTTTGTAATGGATATGGATGAAGTGTTGGATGCCAACAGACATTCCGGCTTGCAGATTTCATCTAATTGCTTGAATATTTTTTCTTTAACAGCAAAATTCTCTGATGCTGCTTCTATCACTAAATCTGCCTGCGGTGCAGCATCTGTTATAGCTGTAAATGTATTAATATTGGATAAAGTGGCTGTTTTAATTTCTTCTCCGATACTGCCTTTTTGAACCTGTCGATCCAGATTTTTGGTAATTACTTGTAATGCTTTTTCCAGAGCTGCGACCGAAATATCAACTAAAGCAACCTGATATCCATATTGAGCGCAAACATGTGCTATGCCGTTACCCATAGTACCCGAACCTATAACGGTGATTTTTTTGATAGACATTTTTGTAAATTTGGCTGCAAGTTATCAAAATAAATGCGATTATAGTTCATGAGGTTTCAACGATTCTATTTAAAATATTTTACTGCATCAGAAGAGAAGACAATCGAATCTTCTGACTTCTCTGAATATAGTAATGATGATTTATCAATTTCATTTACATTAGAAGACTTTAATGGAAATACGCTGTATGCCGTTAGCCTAATTCCCAAAAAAACAATAAACTTAACGAGCTTTCACATAGTAAAAAAAATAGACTATACCGAAGTAAGAGCTATATTTTGCAATGGCTTTCAATCATGGACTGAATCAAAAAATTTTGTAAAAGATGATGTCATTCAGCCCTTACGAAGAGGTATTAATCGCATTGCACAAGCTTATGGAGATGAGTTAATTTATGATTTTAAAACCAGAAAAGGAAATCTTCATAGCTGGACTTATACCACCTTACAGCTTCCTGATAAAAAGGTACACCTCTTCGGCTCTGCAGATGAATATACCGGTTATACACTATTTGAGCACAACCCTAAAGATAACTTATTATATATAGCTAAAGATGTGACCGGATGGAAAGTAAATGAAAGAATAGATTTGATAAGATTCACCCATCACACCGGTAATGAGTGGCTTTGTTGGCAAGCTTATTTTAGCGCACTAAAGCTAAAAGAACTTCATGCAAGACCTGCCATAGGCTGGACAAGTTGGTATTACTATTATGTCGATATTACAGAACAAATCATCACTGATAATCTTCATGCCTTTAAAAACAACAATATCCCGATTGAGATTTTTCAAATTGACGATGGCTGGCAAAAATCAGTGGGAGATTGGTTGAATGTAAATGAAAAATTTCCAAACGGCATGCGCTTTTTGTCTGATAAAATTCATGAACAAGATTGCAAAGCCGGACTTTGGTTAGCACCACTGGCATGCGAACAAAAATCATTTATTGTAAAGGAAAAACCGGACTGGATTTTAAAATATGCTTCCGGTCAATTTT
>CAYVGM010000164.1:0-6535 GCA_964451125.1 uncultured Chitinophagales bacterium | reverse complement strand
GACAGTTGGCAGTAATATTGTAAGTAGCATACAGTTCAAGCAGAAAAATAAAAAAGGAAATTCGAGAACTATTATCGGTGGTAATATTGGCAAAAACAAATTGACACCTAATGAAAATGCTGTCGAAGATTATCTGAAATGTTTTGAGGCACTTTATGAGTATGTCGATTATTTTGTGGTGAATGTAAGCTCACCCAATACACCTGATTTGCGGGCTTTGCAAGAAAAAGAACCGTTGAAAAAAATCTTATTTGCCCTGCAAGAAAAAAATAATCAGCAAGTAAAACGCAAGCCTGTTTTATTAAAAATTGCACCTGATTTATCCAATGAACAACTGGATGATATTTTAGAAGTTGTATCTGCAACTAAGACAGACGGAATTATTGCCACCAATACTACTTTATCGAGAGATGGGTTGAGTATTTCTGCTGATGAAATTACTGCAATAGGAGCAGGCGGACTAAGTGGCAAACCGCTTACACAAAAATCAACTGAAATTATCCGGTATTTAGCAAAACAAACAAATGGCAATTTACCCATCATTGCAGTAGGTGGCATCATGACGGCACAAGATGCCCTGGATAAACTTGATGCCGGAGCTTGTTTGGTTCAACTTTATTCTGGTTTTATTTATGAAGGTCCACGCCTAATTAAGCAGATAAACAAAAAAATCCTGCTTTCAAATTAAGCATTTCACTCCCTTATTTCATTTTCCCATCAATTATTTGGGCTTAGTTTTCGATTTTGTTGTTTTCTTTGGTGTCGGAACTGTTGTTGTAGAATCTTGAGCCGGAGCCGGGGTTTCCGGTACTGCTTCCGGACTTACTTCTGTAGCAGGAGTTTCTGATTCAGGTTGCTCTTCTTTCTTAGGTGCAGGTGCCGGCTGTGAAAGCGGGAATGCTTTTTTAGGCTTCTGTTTGAATTCGTCTTTTTGTTCTTTAGGAGGTGCCTGCTGGTCAGGTGTTGGTGTATTATTTTGAATTGTACCTGAGCTGTCAGAAGGTGCGACAGGAGCAGGTTGTTCAATATTATTTGGTTGTTCCTGTTGAACGGGAGCAGATGGTGTCTTCAGTGGTGCAGATACGGGTAGTTTAGACTTAAATCGTTCTTTAAAATCTTCCATGCGAATCACAAAATTATCGCGCATCATTAAATCTGCAGGCATAAACTCAAAGATGGTCAATTTGTTTTCTCTGAAAACTTTATCGGATGATTTTAAAGCCGCCAAGGTATTCATTACTTCAGGTGCTGAAGAAGCAATACCCATTTGCCCTTTTTTTACTTTCATAAAGAGCCAATTTCCGCTTTTACTTTCCAGATAAATATTGACAAAGTCGCTCTCATAAGCATAACCGATTTCTACATATGCATTATAGGTTCGCTTAATGATATCAGTCCCAAAAATTGCTAAGCTTACATTTCCTACACTTTTGAAAGATGCATCTTGTGAATCCCAGAAAAACTGTGTGCCCGAAAGCAACAAATTATAATCAAAACTTTTAGGAATAAAGAAGGAATCAGTGGTGTACATACCCGCCAAAAGTTGATTGGCTTCTAATGAATCTTTAGTTAAAACAGACATGGTGCGTTGCACCGTTTTATTTCTTTTATAAGAATTGGCAAATGTAACATCTGTTTCGGCATTCAAATATGCATTTATCAATTGATTGGAAATAAGGGGATTCATTTTAAATTTCAAAGCCATATCTGCTGCCAGTGTTAGTTCAGTTGGTTTAGATGGACTAAATGCAAAACTGCCCGCAGTTGTAACTGCACAAGGATACAAGTCTAATCCCAAACCAATTTCTCCATTGGCGTCCATTTGTTTAGAGGTTTCATTATACTTTATACAAGATGCATGTGAATAGTATTTTGTCAAAGCACTTTCATCACCAAACAGCATGGTATTGGGTTCTGTTTTGCTGTTCGACATGGTACTTCTAACATTCATAATAACAGCATCACCCGGTGAACGTTTGTCCTGTAATATTGCCTGATAAAACTCAATATTTGTTTTATCCAGTAATAATCCTACAAAAATATTATTGTTGTCTTTCAATACTGATTCTAAGTTGATAGCCGGCTTGTTCGGATCAAGCTCCTGTTTATTCGGAATCCAGTCGGAACTTGTACCTGCAATTTCAATTTTGATATCGCCGTCCAGGAATATATTTTTATGTTTAGAGTCAAAATTAAAGTTGCCCTTATAAAATACTTTATTATCTAACTTGAAATTTGCGGCTTCTTCAATTATGGTATTCGCATACGTAAATATTTTAGTGTAGTCCCGGTCTGAAACTGTTTTTTTCCCTTTCTTTCCTTCTTGTATTACTTGCCCTTTATACGGATTATTTACGCCAATTTCTGCCATCGGCATCTTCGTAGATGATGCTCCGTTTTTGTAGTAGTAATTACCGGTTCCTGAAAAATCATTTCTTCCCACTACGTTAATTTCCGCATCTTTCACGGTATGATAACTACTGTCACGGTTAAAAATTACAATTGCATTTTTCAATTTACGAACCGTACCGTCTTGTTCAATAAAAATCTCTCCTTTATCCGGAATCACTTTTGAATCCGCCAGCAATAATTCATTGATACCCGCAAAATGTATGGAGTTGTCATTGAGATTTAACTCGGCTGTATTAGTAATGAATTTTAATGAATCTTTAGTTGGATCGGTAGAAAGCAAAAAGAATTTAGCACTTGCAGTTGCGGCATTTAATGTCAGCATATTTTTTGCCAAATCGAAATGCAGATTTTTAGGATTGGCTACATATTTGAACGACGCTAGCGGAATCGTATCATTTCTAATTAACTCCACGTCGGCAATTTTCTTTTCTAAATCATAGAGTGCGTTTACTGCATCCGATGCCAGCAATGAATTACCTTCTTCAGAAACTAAATTCAATTTGGCATTTTTAGCACTGAATTGTGTTGCACCAAGCGCAATTTCATCTGATTCAAGTTTGGTTTTACCTATAGTCAACAATCCCTTACCCAATAAATCTTTTTTGTACAAAATCACTTTTCCATTCAAATCCACTATGTCATTATAAAATGTAAACTTTTCATCTTTACCGGGCGAAACTACCAAAGAGTCAATTTTTTGATTCCATACAAAAGAAGATGCATTTATTTTGCCTTCAGGTTTATTGGCTTTTTTATCTTGTGTAATACGAATACTGTCTAATTTCGCATATACACTGTCCATAAAAAAGAATGAAGTATCGGAATACATTTTTATCGGACCGAATTCAAATAAACCTTTCCCGCTCAAACCATCTGCATTAAGTTTTAAATCTGAGAAATATTTGCCTTTATTGCCAAATAAATCATAGCCGCCTTTTGGTGTTTCTATCTGTAACCCAAATGACTTATCACTTTGCAGGTTCAAACCGGATTCAATAGGACTAAAAATACCTCCTGAAATTAATCGACCTTTAAAATCTAAGTTTTCAGTTAATACATCATTCAAACTGTCAATCTCGAACGGATAAATCTGATAATAGAATTTATCCTTATTGTATTTATCGCCATTCGGCCCCCTGTCATAAGTAACTTTTGATGTATCTCCACTGGTGAAGAATGGATATTTCAGGTTATTGTTTGTACCTGATTTGTTATCCGGCTCTGCGATATGCAGAGTGCCTGAAATATTTTGTATAGGCGAGCGTGAAGGGGAAAGAACGTATTGTCCTTTTTCGTTTGGCTTATCATTTGGCACATATACCACCATTGAGTCTATTTTGTTCATATTGAACGCATAGTTTTCATAATCGAAATCTACTTTCTTTGCCAAGAAATCAAATTTTCCGGCAATAATACGTCCTCCCATTGTCATAGTCCTGTTTTTGCCAATTTTAACTGTATCGGTAGAAGGAATGAATTTCACACCGGATTTAGAACTCATATTGATTTCATCTACACCATAGACCTCCAGAATATTACTTTTTATGTCTAATTTGGCATTTCCATATTTTTTAAAAGAAGCAAATTTGATAAAATCATAATCCTGTTTGCCTTTTGCAGATAAAGCCTGATTGATTAATTTATCTTTTACTTCAATCGTTCTGGTTGATGCATCATATTTGATATAACCATCTTCCATTAATTTGACGAAAGTAGGCTGTACTGCATTATAAGGTGCATTGGGGCTAATATCAAATGCTACCGACTGGGCGTCTAATTTTCTCTCATTAGAAACAGCATAAAATGCATAAATTCTTGATATGGGTCCTTGTTCGTCAGAACCTTTGTATTTGTTCTCAATATTTTGCTGATAGTAATTATACGATTCGAATATCGCTGGTTTTTCACCACTAAGTGTTGCCATTCCAAATTTCATCGTCAAGCTGTCTATATTCCAGCTAAGTTCATCTGCATAGATGAACATTTGATGATAATCAGAGGTAAATGGCTGTTTAGAAAGTGGTTTCATATCCCGATAAGCCATTAAATTCTTTGTTTTTGAGCTATAATTGATATTCAGGTAATTGTGAGTGATTGTATTATCTTTTAAAAGAATAGCCAATGATGCATCAGTAAGCGACAGATCTTTAAAATCCTTAATGGCAATGCGTTTGCACGTTGCTTTTACTACCTCTTTGTTTTCTTTATTTTTTAGGGTTACTACCGGCTGTGAGGTATCGCTGCCAACCACATAAATATTGGTTCCTTCCAGTTGGAATCCACCTACTAAGCTAATTTCTTTACTTAACGTATTAAAGTTTACATCTTTCTTGTATGATGTAAATTTGGGATAAACTCGTTCCTGAGATTTAGCTTGTAATAATTTATCAACGTAAGTACCCAACAAGACTTCATTCAGAACCGGTTTAAAGGTAAACTTTGCCGAATCTATAACAATATCTGTTTTAGAAAAATTGATTTGGTGATTTCCGAAATTCAAGAAGTTGTTGGCAGGATCAAATCCGGCACGTTGCAAGGAGATATTTCCTTTATTTCCTATCCACAAATTTTCTAAAGGATAATATTTCCCGCTTTCTCCTTTAATATTTATGGTGTCGGCTGTAGAAGTACCCATCAAATCAGTTGACAAGAATGAATATACCGGCTTATCATCTTTGATGTCAACAGAATAATCGCCGGAAGCATACCAATTATTGGTATTGGATGCGTACAATGTATTTTTTATGTACAGATTATTCAAGAAGTTAACATAGCTATCAAATTCTTTCAGGTTACCTCCTTTTGAGCGGTCGGCAATTGCTTGCAGAATATCAAAATTTTTGTCTATTGCCGCTGTACTTGCTTTTGCTGTTTCCAGGTTGCCCAGCATAGTTGCAAAATTGAACATTACGGGATAAGCCGGAGCTTTTCTCATCAATAAAGCCTGTGTGATGTTTTTGATTTTCGGAAAATACGTAGATGCCTTGCCTACTGTGATTACTTTTGGAAATTTTTCTGCCAACTCTTTACAGTCATCTCTTGAGCAATTTGCTTTTATAAATTCGGAGAATGATTTTGCATAGCCGGCATTATCTGCAGGAAATTCTTTCGGGTATTGTGCAAATGCCGAAAAGTGTATCAACAAAATAAGAACGGTCAGTATGAATGAGTTTCTCAAAGTAATGTAATTTTATTATTTACCAAATATAATACAATCCCATTGATTGAGTGTAGTTAAATAGTGTGTGTACAAATTGCATTCCAAAGCTGCATCTAAAACAAATTTGGCATCTGCATCATAAAAACCCGAACAAAACAAGTAGCCACTACTGTTTAACAATGCGCTAAGATTTTGCATGTTTTCTACTAAATAATTTCTATGAATATTAGCCAAAATGATGTCAAACTTTTGTTCGTTTACTTTTTCAATTCCTCCTAAAATATTCTTCGTTTTTTGTGTGTGATTGAGTTTGCAATTTTCTTCTGCATTCGTAAAACACCATTCGTCATTATCTACCGCAACCACAGAACAAGCTCCTAGTTTTTCAGCTAAAATGGCCAGAATACCCGTACCGCTGCCCAAATCCAGCACTGTTTTTTCCTTGAAATCAATTAAGCGCATATTCTGCATCATTTGCAAAGTAGTAGCATGATGCCCTGTCCCGAAAGACATTTTAGGATCGATAATAATTTCATGCTCTACATCTTGTATTGCCGGATGAAAAGTAGCACGAACTGCCACAAAATCATTAATGACCACAGGCTGAAAACCAGCTTCCCACTGCTCGTTCCAGTTTTTATTTTCTAACAACTCAATCGTGTATTTTACTGAATATGTTTCAGCTATATCCTTTAAGAAAGATTCCATTTCAGCCTGCTGCCTTTCATTAAAATAAACATCCACTTCTTGCTCTTTGACTTCAAATCCTTCACAATCCAAGGTATAAAAAATTCCTTCAAATTCTTCTGCATCTATATTTTGAGGCAATTCAACTTTTGCTATATAATTTTTCATAATTGCCAGTATTATTAGATAAATGTTGTTTTGCTTTACAGCATTAGTGTGGGCTTTTTAAACATCAGCATTATTTCAGTAGCAGCCTTTTACTGCTTATTTCACAGG
>CAYVGM010000163.1:0-6548 GCA_964451125.1 uncultured Chitinophagales bacterium | reverse complement strand
TGCCCATATATTTTTCACTACTGTTTCCTGCTTAACCATTTTTTTCATTTCTATCTTAACTTTTACTTAATTACAGAAACTTGTATTTCCAATGCATGCATTGTAATTTTAAATCAGTAAACTGCTTAGTAAACTTATTAAATAACAAAATCAACATGGAATCAACTGAAATTACGGTTAAAAATTTGCTAAAAGGCGGCGAATTCTTAATTAAAGACACTCATTATTCCGAAACTTTTACTCCGGAAGATTTGAATGAAGAACAAAAAATGATTATTGATACTACAGTATCTTTTATTGATACGGAAGTATTGCCCGTTTACGACAGAATTGAAAAACAAGAACCCGGACTAACTGAATCGCTTTTGGAAAAAGCAGGTGAACTGGGTTTATTAGGCTTAGCTATTCCAGAAGAATACGGCGGCATGGGCAAAGATTTTAATACCAACTCATTGTTAGTAGAGTACATGGCAAAATCTCGTTCATTCTCATTATCTCTTGGTGCGCATATTGGTATCGGTACTTTGCCTATCGTATATTTTGGTAATGAAGCTCAAAAAGCACATTACTTACCCAAGTTAGCAAGCGGCGAATTAAAAGCCTGTTATTGTTTAACTGAACCGGGTTCAGGTTCAGATGCTTTAGGCGCAAAAACTACGGCAATATTAAATCCGGAAGGAACACATTATATAGTAAACGGTCAAAAAATGTGGATTACCAACTCGGGTTTTGCAGATGTATTTATCGTGTTTGTTCAAGTGGGCGGCGATAAATTTTCTGGCTTAATTATGGAAAAAGGAATGGAAGGATTGAGCCTTGGAGCAGAAGAAAAGAAAATGGGAATTAAAGGTTCATCTACTCGTCAGGTATTTTTCGAAAATGTAAAAGTTCCAGTTGAAAATTTATTGGGCGAAATCGGCAAAGGTCATTTAATCGCATTTAATATATTAAATGTAGGACGATATAAATTAGCTGCTGGTGTTTTGGGAGCATCAAAAATGGTCATAGAACAGTCTGCACAATATGCTGTTGAACGTCAGCAATTCAAAAAACCAATTGCTACTTTCGGCGCAATACAATATAAGCTTGCTGAAATGACTACTCGTACTTATGCATTACAAAGTGCGGTTTACAGAGCAGCGGATGCAATTGACAATAAAGAAAAGGAATTAATGGCAGAAGGAAAATCTGTACAGGAAGCCATTATGAAAGCTGCTGAAGAATATGCCATTGAATGTTCAATTTTGAAATTTTTCGGTTCTGAAGTATTGAATTACTGTGCAGACGAAAACGTGCAGATACATGGCGGAATGGGCTATTCTGAAGAATTGGGCGCAGCTCCTGCATACCGTGATTCCCGTATCAATCGAATTTTTGAAGGCACAAATGAAATCAACAGATTGCTTACTGTAGATATGCTGATGAAGAGAGCGATGGGCGGAAAAATTGATTTGATGGCACCTGGAATGGCCATTCAAAAAGAGCTGATGAGCGTACCGGATTTTAGTGCAGAAGATGCAGAAGGCATATTGTCTGCTGAATTAAAAGCCATAAAAAATTTGAAAAAAGCGGTATTACTTGTTGCAGGCGGAGCTGCTCAAAAATTGATGGCTAAATTAAAAGATGAGCAAGAAATTTTGATGAATGCTGCCGATATGATGGCAGAGCTTTATGCTATTGAATCCACAGTACTGCGTACTCAAAAACTGATAGCTGATCGGGGCGAAGCAGCCTGTGCTTTACAGCTGGATATGACCAAAGTTTATACCTCAGATGCATTGGAAAGAGTTTACGTCTATGGCAAACACGCTATTCAATCATTTGCAGAAGGTGATGAACTTCGCATTATGTTGATGGGATTAAAACGATTTACAAAATATGAGCCATTCAATACAAAAGATGCCAGAAGACGAATAGCGGCAAAAGTATTGGAAGAAGGCAAATATTGCTTTTAATTTACAAGTCAGATTTATAGAAAAGAGGCTGTCTTAAAAGGGCAGTCTTTTTTTACAAATGTTTTTTATAAATACTTAATATAGATATACTATATTTATAATTTTATTTAATTTCTTTGTATATACCAACTAAGAAAAAGCTACTTCATCCCGAGCAAATACTATTTTTACCACCATCGCTAAGCGAACTTATAAAAGCTATCTGGCAAGAAACACAACGTATAACAGCCATCGAAAATGAAGACATAACACTACTGATTTTAGCAGCATACATAAACAGAAAGTACCACAATTTGCAGCTAAAATAGATGAAACGATAAAAGATAAACCGACCAAAAAATAAATTCAAACAGAAGTTAAGTTATATAAAAAAAATATGAAAATAACTTAAACAAATACGAAAAACAAGAAGTCATTATTGACGAAGGCAGAAGCAGTTACAGCAAAACAGATACCGATGCTGCCTTTTTGCGCATGAAAGATGATCACATGAAGAATGGGCAACTGAAAGCGGCATATAATGTGCAAGTATCCAGCAACAATCAGTTTGTAACCAATTACACCTTGCATCAATCAGCAACAGACACTACCACCTACCCAACACTTTTAGAAAACTATAAACAATGTCATCAAACTTTACCGGAAACAGCCATTGCAAACGCTGGCTATGGTAGCGAAAAAAACTATGAATATCTTGAACAAAACAACATTACGGCTTATGTAAATATAATCAGTTTGATAGAGAATAAAAAGGAGAACATACAAAGCAAAAAATCCATTAACAACCGATAATTATATAAAAAAAACTGTCTTAAATTTTTTGATTTAAGACAGTTTTTTACTTGGAGGTCGATGGCGGATTCGAACCGCCGTACGAGCTTTTGCAGAGCTCTGCCTAGCCTCTCGGCCAACCGACCATTTTTTGTGGAATGCAAATGTACATTTTTTTTGATTATTTCAAAATAATTCAGCGATTTTATCAAATTACCTTAACACAACCTCATATTCAACAAAACTTGCTTCTGTTTTCGCTCCTAATGGCGGGTGTTTTTTTTGAATGCGTATATAAACTTTTTCTGCCGCCGGTAAACTCGTTCTTATATCTTCTGTAATTAGTTCTGCTACATGTTCTATCAGCTTCACCGGGCTTGCCATCTTATTTTTTACTATCGTATAAAGTGTTTCATAGTTTACAGTTCCCGACAAATCATCATTCAAACAAGCTAAAGTAGCATCTGTAAATACTTTTATATCTACAATAAATGAAGTTCCAATTCTTTTTTCTTCCTCATATACGCCATGATGCGCATAAAATTCCATCCCGCTTAATCCTATCCAAACCATTTTTTGCATACCTTTGTTTCTTACAAAAATAAGAGTTTATGCCACAAAACAGATATGCCGAAACGTACAGAGGGTTTGATTACTTGAATTTAGATGCTCAACTAACTGATGAACAAAAATTTATTCGTCAGGCAGTACGTGATTGGGTAAATAAATCCGTTGTCCCCGTAATTGAAGAAAGTGCTGAAAAAGGAGTTTTCCCCAAGCAGTTAATTAAAGAATTGGGCGAAATAGGTGCATTTGGTCCGCATATCCCTGCAGAATATGGAGGTGGCGGCTTAGATCAGATTTCTTATGGACTTATTATGCAGGAGTTGGAACGCGGCGATAGTGGCATACGCAGTATGGCAAGTGTACAAAGCTCGCTGGTAATGTATCCTA
Organism: uncultured Chitinophagales bacterium; assembly: GCA_964451125.1. Classification (GTDB taxonomy): domain Bacteria; phylum Bacteroidota; class Bacteroidia; order Chitinophagales; family JADIYW01; genus JADJSS01. The sequence continues at coordinate 2,868 of CAYVGM010000163.1, read as the reverse complement.
TTTGGAAATATGGCAGCGAAGAACAACGCTTAAAATATTTGCCTAAACTTGCTACCGGTGAATGGGTAGGTTGTTTCGGATTAACTGAACCCAACCATGGCAGCAATCCAAATGGCATGGAAACACGCATACGCAAAGAGGGCGACCATTATATTTTGAATGGAGCAAAGATGTGGATTACCAACTCTCCTATTGCAGATATTGCAGTAGTATGGACAAAAAATGAAGAAGGCAGAATTATTGGTTGTGTAGTAGAAAAAGGAATGAAAGGATTTTCTGCACCCGAAATAAAACACAAATGGAGCTTGCGTGCCAGCATTACGGGCGAATTGGTATTTGAAGACGTAGAAATTCCGGCTGAAAATATATTACCCCATGCCAGCGGATTGAAAGCTCCTTTATCTTGTTTATCTACTGCCCGCTACGGCATAGCCTGGGGCGTTATGGGTGCAGCAATGGACTGTCTGCACGCAGCTACCGAATACAGCAAAGAACGTACTCAGTTTGGCAAACCGCTTGCTGCATTTCAGCTTACGCAAAAGAAACTGGCAGAAATGCTGACGGATATTACCAAAGCACAATTATTAGCCTTGCAGTTGGGCAATATTTATAATGATGGAAAAATTACGCCAGCTCAGATTTCTATGGGTAAACGCAATAATGTAGAAATGGCATTGCGCATAGCCAGAGATTGCCGCCAAATATGCGGAGCGATGGGCATTACGCAGGATTTCCCATTTTTACGACATGCTCTCAATCTTGAAAGTGTAATTACCTACGAAGGTACGCACGAGGTACATTTGCTCATCACAGGCATGGATTTGACTGGTATTAATGCTTTTGGGTAAATTTGTATCTTCTTGTTTTTCTTTAATTTACATTTATTCGTGTAAAAAGGTGAAAGTTTTGAAAAAGTATTGAAACAACCTGTACCTAATGGTACACTTTTTGAAAGAGATATTGATAAAAAGAAGTTATCTTGCTTTTATTAACCTGAGTTTAGGTTAAGAATAATGAGGAGATAAAATAGTTGATTCTCATTTTTTCCTCCAACTTAACAAGGAAGTGGAGTTGAAAGGAGGTGGTTTTTGATAAAAAATCAATTATTTTTAAACTGAAACGTTTATCGAACTCAGGTTAATAAAATGAAATAAGTCAGACTAGATTACACCGATATGCAAAGTAAAAATTACAGTAAACCTGTGGATTTTTTGTACAGACAGTGGATGTATGCCATTTCCTTATTTTGCATGCTTACTTTCATGAGCATTTCTGCTTTTTCACAAACTAAAGACGAAATTATTTTATTGGGGAAAAACGATCTACTGCAAAAACAATATGCCCCTGCTATACAACTTTTTACAAATTTGTACAAGACAGATACTAAAGATACAGATGGCATTTACTGGTTGAGTTATGCGCAGACATTAGCAGGTAATTATGAGCAAGCAGATAAATTACTTAAGCAAGGCATTCAGTTGAAGCCCGATTATTTTGGATTTTACGATGTATACGGACAATATTATTTTTTGCAAAATGACTTTGATAATGCACTTTTATACTTTAACGAATCGCTGAAACTGAACCCGGCAAATGCCACATCATTGAACACACGCGGCATGTGTTATAATTATTTGGGAAAGTATGATTTGGCATTTGCTGATTTTAACAGTGCCATACTAATAGACAGTACACTGGCTGCCGCATATAACAACAGAGCCACAGCAAGATATAATAATCAAAATATAGCCAAAGCCAGTTTGACAGATTTACATTTTGCCCTGATAGATTTAAACAAGTGTCTAATGCTGGATAATAACAATGCACTGGCATACAGAAACCGAGGTATCGTTTATTTTTATTTAGACAGTATGTTTTTAGCCAAACAAGATTTAAATACAGCCGTCGTTTTGAATAGTGCTGATGTCAATGCCCATTATTTTTTAGGAAAAACACTATATCATCTGGATGAAAAAGAAGAGGCACTCATGCAATTAAATAAAGCTATACAAATCGAAAACTATAAGGCAGAATTCTATATGGACAGAGGTATTGTTTTAACCGATTTAAATCAATATTCCGCCGCTCGAACAGATTTTTATCAGGCTCAACAAATCAGCAATGATTTTAAAGGTATTGCCTATTACCAAAATGCGCGCAGCTATGCCGCCGAAGGCAATAAAAAGCAAATGATTGCAGCATTGAAAGCCGCAAATAAAGTAAAACTGTTTAAAAAATATCCTGCTATTTTTAATGAAATAAAACAGGATGAATATTTCCGGAAATTTGAAAAAGATAAAGACTTTTATGATTTACTTCAGAAATTCAAATTTGATTAATGCTAATCATTTCGATACATTTTTGCTAAAATAATGTTAATCGTCTTTGTATACCAATTTATTATTTAGTTTTACAAAATGACCAGAGCAGTCATACGCAATATTGTATTATTCGCCTTTATTTCATTGGCGGGTATTATTTTTTCTCAACTTTACTGGATTAAAAAAGCACTGGACTTAAAAGAAGAACAATTCAACCACCGGGTAAATGTAACTTTAAAAAGTGTAGCCGACCATCTGATTAATGATACCCGACGAAATGTAATATTAGATGGAATCAACCGCAAATCAAATAATAACTACACTATTGATTTTAGCGCACCAGTAAATGTTTCCAAACTCGAGCACTATTTATTTATTGAGTCCAAAAATCAAAATCTGAATTCTGATTTTGAGTATGGAATATTTGAATGCACTACTGATTCATTTTATGCCGGTCGCCTGCTGGATTTTAAAAATATTGGCAGCCTCGAAACACTGGATGTGCATGCCAATACCGGAGAAAATTATTATATCGGTATTTTATTCC
>CAYVGM010000162.1:4604-6553 GCA_964451125.1 uncultured Chitinophagales bacterium | reverse complement strand
CTCTGAACTCAAATTTGTTTCCGGTAAATGCAAAAGGAGAAGTTCTGTTTCTGTCAGTATTATCCAATAATACATCCGGAATTCTGTTATGAATATCCAAACGCAAGGTGATATTGTCTTGCTCATCAAATTTATCTTCGTCCACACGGGTTTCTATCATTTCGAGTACTTCTTTCAAATAAGAACCTGTAAATACAGAAATGATAGCCGGAGGGGCTTCATTGGCACCTAAGCGGTGGTCGTTGCCGTGAGAGGCTACAGAAGCACGCAACAATTCTTCATGTCGGTTTACGGCTGCAATTGTATTCACGAAAAATGTTAAAAACTGCAAGTTAGTACGTGGAGTTTTGCCCGGGGAAAGTAAATTCACTCCAGTATCAGTTCCCATGCTCCAGTTGTTGTGCTTTCCGCTTCCGTTTATGCCTGCAAAAGGTTTTTCGTGGAATAATACTTTCAGTTTATGTTTGCTGGAAACTCTGTCCATCACATCCATTAACAAAGAGTTATGATCCACTGCTAAATTGGCTTCTTCAAACATCGGTGCGCACTCAAATTGAGAAGGTGCAACTTCGTTATGTCTGGTGCGGATAGGAATACCTAATTTCAAACATTCAATTTCAAAATCTCGCATATAAGCATATACACGCTCAGGAATAGCCCCAAAATAATGGTCTTCCAACTGTTGTCCTTTTGGTGAACGACGACCTAATAAAGTTCTGCCACACATCACCAAATCCGGACGAGCATAGTACATGGCACTATCCACTAAGAAATATTCCTGCTCCCAGCCTAGTGTAGTATTGACATGCTTTACATCTCTGTCGAAATAATGACAAACTTCCGTAGCTGCAGTATCTAAAGCTTGAATAGATTTTAATAATGGCGCTTTATAGTCTAATGTTTCCCCTGTATAGGAGATAAAAATAGTAGGAATACAAAGCGTTTTTCCATTTCCTACCGTCATGATAAATGCAGGCGATGTAACATCCCAAACACTGTATCCTCGTGCTTCAAAGGTAACACGAATACCACCGGAAGGAAAAGAAGAAGCATCCGGTTCTTGCTGAGTAAGTGAGTCAGCACTGAATTCTTCAATACCACCAGTACCTTTCGGCATGAAGAACGAGTCATGTTTTTCTGCGGTTGTTCCGGTTAGCGGTTGAAACCAGTGCGTGTAATGCGTTGCCCCATTTTTGAGCGCCCATGCTTTCATGCCGGATGCCACTTGATCGGCAATTTCGCGATCTATTTTTTTGCCTTCGCGAATACTCGAAGTCAGTTTTTTATAAGCCTCAGAAGATAAATATTCTTTTATTTCCTTGTCACCGAATACGGCTGATGCAAAGAAATCAGAGATTTTTTCTGAAGGTAATTCTACGTTAATTTTTGGACGTGAAGAGAATGCGGAAAGTGCATTAAATCTAGTTTTTGACATGCTGATTTGATTTTGTTGCTTAAATTTCTGCAAAAAATCAGAATTGACGAAATTTTGCGTATTAAGCAATAGATAAATATCAGCTATGCATATTTAACCGACTGATGTGAAAGAGAGTTTTCCTCCTTATTTTTTAAAATAAAGGCTATTAATAAAAATGGAATGGCAATAGATCGATACCGTACGATGGCACCGGAATTATTTACTATCAATCCAATCAAAAACAAAGTACTTAAACTATATAAGATACAAAACAAAGCATATGGATTACTTAGTAGGCTTTTTATTTTTACAGAAAAGAGCAGAATGAGTATAAGGGCAAAAATAATTATTGTTTCAAATGATGCTAAGAATGGCAATACGGAATTACATTCAGCCGGAAGTGGGCGAATAAAGGGATTGGAAATGGCTTCCCATAACAAAATAAATAAACTCCCGAAATTATGTGGAATAGAAGCGACATTAAATGTATAGTTACCCGGTGAATTTAAAAAGTAGGTTCGTCTGACAAAAA
>CAYVGM010000162.1:0-4504 GCA_964451125.1 uncultured Chitinophagales bacterium | reverse complement strand
ACATTAAATGTATAGTTACCCGGTGAATTTAAAAAGTAGGTTCGTCTGACAAAAAACTCGTGTATGAAGCTAATATTGGGAAACAAGAAAATAATTAAGCCCACTACTAAAACACTGATGATACCAGTAGCAAAAAATACGCTTATGGTAGATTGCTTTCTGTCAAACTTGGTATATAAGAAAATGGCTGCTATCAACGGGAATAAGAAAGCCAGTAAGTAAATTCGGATATAGCCTAAGATAAACAGACCAATAAAAGTGAATAATAAATGACGTTTTGTATGTTCATTTTTCAGTACAAAATTAACATTGTATAATATCATGCCTAAAGCAAAAATAACTAATGCTTCTTTATGTACTCCGGATGTCCAAAAAACAATGGACGGTAAACCAAATAAGATAAATTGCAACAAGTTTACATTTCTGACTTTCTTTTCAAAAAACAAGTAAATATTATAAGTACCGATAAATGACAGAAAAGCAAAAATTATTGCATGCACATTATAGATGCCAAATGAAAACAAACGGATAAAAGCATTTACTCTTACTACAAAATAATTACTGGAGTCAAACCAAAATCCCATGGCATCTGTATAGGGCAATAAAAGGGAAGGCACGGGTTTGAAATCGTTATAGCCAAATAAGAGTTTTAAATAAATGTACGGGTTGGTCTTTAATGCAGAATAGACAATATTGGCATCATCTATATACATAAATGTATCTCCCCCACTCAATGCTCTTGATATGAATAAATAGCCATATACTATGGCGCTCAAAGCTTTTATACTAAATCCAAAAATGAGCAGTTTTTTAGAAATTGTATAGGAGTTAAAAAAATATTTGCTCTTTATGGCAATAAAAAACAGTAGAAAAAAGAAAATAGGGTATAGTAGTTCTAGCATCATTGGTACGTAAAAGTAAACATTTTATTATTAAGATACATTCAAGTCTACAAAGGTTGCATGAAATTAACTAATTTTGTCGATAACGTTTTTCACTAATGAGCATAAGTTATTTAAATCAGCCCCCAGTTACATTGGAAACGGCTCAAAGTGTGGGTTTATTGCCCGAAGAGTATCAAAAAATTCAGGATATTCTCGGTCGCGTACCAACATTTACTGAACTCAGTATTTACTCTGTTATGTGGAGTGAGCATTGTAGTTATAAAAATTCTATCAAATACCTCAAAAAATTACCACGCAAAGGTAAAGCGCTATTGGTGGAAGCCGGAGAAGAAAACGCCGGGCTGGTTGACATTGGCGGTGGCTGGGCTTGCGCTTTCAAGATCGAATCGCACAATCACCCAAGTGCTGTAGAACCGTTTCAGGGTGCTGCAACCGGGGTTGGCGGCATACACCGCGATATTTTTACGATGGGTGCCCGACCTATTGCCGCGCTAAACTCACTTCGATTCGGAAATTTAGATAATAATCGTACCAAAAGACTATTAAAAGGGGTGGTTAAAGGCATTTCGCACTATGGCAATTGTTTTGGTGTACCCACTGTAGCCGGAGAAGTCTATTTTGACCCTTGCTACCAGGAAAATCCACTCGTAAATGCCATGAGCGTAGGTATTGTAAAAGTGGGTGAAACCATTTCTGCTACTTCTGAAGGAGTGGGCAATCCTATTTATATAGTTGGTTCAGCTACCGGAAAAGACGGAATACATGGTGCTACATTTGCTTCTGAAGATTTGGGCGAAGACGCTGAAGACAAGATTCCATCTGTACAAGTTGGCGACCCGTTTACTGAAAAATTGCTGTTGGAAGCTACCTTGGAAGCCATAAAAACTAATGCTATTGTAGGCATGCAAGATATGGGAGCAGCAGGCATCACTTGTTCTACGTCTGAAATGAGTGCCAAAGGCGAACATGGCATGAAAATATGGTTAGACAAAGTGCCTACTCGTCAAAAACATATGCAACCATTTGAAATATTGCTTTCTGAGTCGCAGGAACGCATGCTGGTAGTGGTAAAAAAAGGACGAGAAAAAGATATAGAAGCTGTATTTGAAAAATGGGATTTACATTGTGCCATTATCGGTGAAGTAACTGAGGGAAATACCTTACAATATTTTAATCATGATGAATTAGTGGCTGAAGTACCTGCCGATACGTTAGTGCTTGGCGGTGGTGCACCTGTGTATGACAGAAGTTACAAACAACCTGAATATCATAAACTAAGAGATGAATTTAACATAGACAATATTCAGATTCCCGGTAATTTAAATGATATTTCTAAACGACTCACGCAAAATCCGAATATTGCCTCAAAGCGATTTGTTTATAAGCAATATGACTCTATGGTGGGCATCAATACACTTGCTGCCAATCATCCGTCAGATGCGGCCATCATCCGATTGAAACATTCCAAACAAGGCTTGGCTGTAACGGTAGATTGCAATTCGCGCTATGTATATGCCGATGCCTATAAAGGTGGCGCTATTGCCGTGAGCGAAGCCGCTCGTAATATCGTGTGCTCCGGTGCAAAACCTGTTGCCATTACCAACTGCCTTAATTTTGGCAATCCTTATGATGAAGAAGTGTACTGGAATTTTGTACACGCCTTGCATGGTATGGGTGATGCTTGTTTGAAATTTGATACTCCTGTTACCGGAGGAAATGTCTCTTTTTATAATCAATCGCCAAACAGAGCTGTTAACCCAACTCCTACTATAGGTATGTTGGGAGTCATAGATGATGTAGATAAGATGATGACTTTAGATTTTAAAGCAGAAAACGATTTGATTTATGTGGTTGGTCAATGTAAGAATGATATTGCAAGTTCCGAATATTTAGTACAAATACATGGAGTAGAGCTCTCTCCTGCCCCATTTTTTGATTTGGAAGAAGAAGCCAAAGTACAGCATGCCGTTGCCGGGTTAATCAGCGAGCAGCTTATCCAATCAGCACATGATATCAGCGAAGGCGGATTATTTATTACTGTGTTAGAAAGTGCTATGATCAACAATTTTGGTTTTGAATTACATACTTGCCCAAGTTTGAGAAAAGATGCTTGTCTTTTTGGAGAAGCACAAAGCCGTGTGGTGGTTAGTATTAAGCCGGAAAACAAAGCCACTTTTGAAGCATTTTTGCAAAAACAAAACTGCGATTACCGCCTTTGCGGAACTGTACGTTTGGGAACTTGTGTGGTGGACAGCGAAAACTGGGGTACTATAGACGAATATAAAAATCTATATGATACCGCCATAGAAAAACATTTGGCATAGTCTTTCAGTAAACAATTATCATATATGTACCCTTTCATAAATTATCAAGTGGGCTGTTAATTTTGACTAAATCTTTATTTGATACATGCGTATAAATCAAGGTTGTCTTAATGTCTTTGTGCCCTAAAAGTTGCTGTATATATGAAATATCCGTACCCGACTCTAATAAGTGCGTGGCATAACTGTGTCGCAACCCGTGAATGCCGATAGGCTTTTTGATATTCGCTTTGTCCATAGCTTGTTTAAAAACAGCTTGAACCGACCGGACATGGTACTGTTGTCCCGTTTGTCCCTCAAACAAATAAACAGATGGTTTGTACTGTTTGTAATACTTTCTCAAATCTGTCAATATACTTTTAGGTAAGGGTACATATCTGTCTTTTTTGCCCTTAGCACTTTCTATCAGTACGTGCATGCGTTTGGAGTCAATATCACTGATTTTGAGCTTTACAATTTCAGAAACACGCAGTCCCATGCCATAGACCAATTGCAGCATGAGTTTGTGTTTGGGGTTCGCCATGTTGTCAAACATTCGTTTTATATCATACGTACTCAGCAATTTAGGTAAAGAACTTGCTTTTTTAGGACGAGGAATTTCATAGAAAAATTGCTCTCGGTATAATACTTTCTCAAAATAAAATTTCAGTGCATTCAGTCTGGAGTGCAGGGTATTGGTACTCAATTTCAATTTTTTGTGGCAATACAGCATGTAAGATTTTAATCTGTCAGGTGTAAGCTCTTGTACAGGGTGGTGTTTTAATAAGAAAAGCAATTGCAGAAATTCATTGAGATAAGTACGAATGGTATTTTCGCTGTATCCTTTTAAGATGAGTTGTTCGTGCATACTGCGGTAGGCTTGTTGATTATTGGGGTGAATTTGGTTCAGCGCAGGCAATAGGTCATCAGTTACACTTAGCCCAAGCAACTTTCTGTACTGTGGCATATCTAAGCAATACCACGCTTTTTGCGACTGCGACCAATATACTTTTAAAGCCGATCTAAGCTGATTGAGCAGTGTCGTGTCTTTAGGAAAATGGATAAAAATCACATTTTTTTGCCGGTGATGGGCAAATGAAAACGTAAAAGCTGAACTATTTAATAGCATAAAAAAAGAGTTACAATATAAAATGCGAAAGTGCGAAAATACATAAATATACAGAATTCGCATACGCATTTTGTATATATTTTTTAGATAATGCAAAGTTTATCAATGTTTTTTATAAAAACGAATAAAAAAAAGTAAAAAGTTGTATTGACGAATAAAAATTGCGTATA
>CAYVGM010000161.1:4674-6583 GCA_964451125.1 uncultured Chitinophagales bacterium | reverse complement strand
TTGATGTATGTTTGTTTGATTACCCGAAATATGGCAAAAGCAGAGGCAAATTGCACGAACACTTGTTATATAAAATTGCAGATAAAATACTTTACTTGACACTGAAAAACGAACGGGCGGAGGAAATTAAGTATAAGCGATTAATTTTATGTGGTCGCTCTTTGGGTACAGCTATTGCAGCACATACCGCATTACATACAAAAGCAGAGCGATTATTGCTGATGACTCCGTATTTTAACATGAAAGAGTTAATTCAACTGCACCTAAAAAGAAATGACCTGCCCAGACTGACACAAACATTTCCAAACAATCAGTATTTGCCTAAAGTACAAATGCCGGTGACTATTTTGCACGGCGATAAGGATAAATTAATTCCCTTAGCCTTTGCTCAGCGTTTAGTGCCACTGTTAAAAACCAATGATGAATTCGTAATTATTAAAGATGCCAACCATTTTAATCTGCATCAACAAGAGCTATATAAAAAACACATAAAAAAGTTGTTACGCTAACTTGCTGATTTTAAGCAAATTGTGAATTCGCACTAATTTTTTTTCATTTTTTTTATGGAAATACTATGCAATCGTACTCTATATAGTTGAAACAAATTTTTAAACAAAAAAATGAAATGTTATGTCAGCAATTAGAAACCAAGTACAGCTTATTGGAAACTTAGGAAAAAAACCGGAAATCAAATCGTATGGAGACGACAAAAAGTTTGCCGTATTCAGTTTAGCCACTTCAGACTATTATGTAGATCAGAAAGGAGAAAAACAACAACAAACACAATGGCACAATATTGTAGTTTGGCAAAAAAATCTGGTAGCAGTAGCTGAAAAATACCTTGATAAAGGCATGGAAATCGTTTTATCAGGCAAGCTGCAATACCGCGAGTATAACGATAAAGAAGGAATCAAAAGAACGGCAACGGAAATTAGTGCAGACGAAATATTGATGTTGACCAAGAAGAACTGATTTAGATAAAAATCAAACTTCCAATTTTAAAAGCCGTTCATTTGGGCGGCTTTTTTATATTTTCATCAATGTGGACAAGCCAAGATGGAGGATAAGTTATTTTTGTCATTTTTTATTATTTTTGAAAGGTGATAAATATAGCATTGATTGGTTATGGTTATTGGGGACCAAACTTACTTAGGAATTTCTCTTCCAATCCCATTTGTACAGTAAAGGTTGTGGCAGATTTTAAGTCTGAACGTTTGGACTTGGCTAAAAAGTTTTTGCCCGGCATCACTACTACACAACAAATTGATGAGGTTTTTTCCGATTCTTCAGTTGATGCGGTGGTAATTGCAACACCTGTTTTTACACATTTTGACTTGGCAAAGAAAGCCCTGGATAACGATAAGCATGTATTGATAGAAAAACCAATGACTTCTACAGTCGAAGAGGCTTCAGCGTTGATAGATCTTGCAAATAAAAAAAATAAACTTTTAATGGTTGACCACACTTTTTTGTACACCGGAGCGGTACAAAAAATGAAGTCTATGATAGCATCTGATGAGATTGGTAAAGTAAAGTATTTTGATTCTACTCGTATTAATTTAGGGCTGTTTCAACCGGATGTAAATGTATTATGGGATTTGGCACCGCATGATATTTCTATCTTAACATATTTAATAAACGACAAACCGCTTAGTGTACAAGCAACAGGCATTTCACATACACATAACGACATTGAAAATATAGCCTACCTAACCGTAAATTATGCATCTGATTTTATTGCACATTTTAACTGTTCCTGGACATCTCCCGTAAAAATCAGGATGATGCTGATAGGTGGCGATAAAAAAATGCTGGTATTTAATGATTTAGAACCTACTGAAAAAATTAAAGTATATGATACCGGTTACAGTCATAAAACGGACGAAGAGAAACAAAGAATCTTAGTTGA
>CAYVGM010000161.1:0-4574 GCA_964451125.1 uncultured Chitinophagales bacterium | reverse complement strand
AAGATATTTGATTTTGTCAATGCCTATAAATGTACGATAGATGATAATTCTAAAGTAGGGGCATTTGTAGAAATCCAAAAAGGTGCTACGATTGGCAAAAATTGTAAAATATCTTCACATACCTTTATTTGTGAAGGTGTGCATATTGCAGATAACTGCTTTATTGGGCATGGTGTAATGTTTACGAATGATTTGTTTCCACGAGCAACTAATCCAGATGGTTCAGCACAAACGGATGCAGATTGGGAGCTTATTGAAACATTTGTACAAAAAGGTGCGTCTATCGGGAGTAATGCAACTATTTTATGTGGCATTACTATCGGCGAAAATGCATTGGTAGGTGCAGGAGCTGTGGTAACCAAAGATGTTCCGGCAAATACAGTAGTGGCTGGAAATCCGGCTAAAGTAATCAATAAAAATGATTGAATATGGGGATATACAAATGGAATAAACACTTCTTATCAATATTCCTAATGTTTTTATGTAAGATAATTATTTGCACTTATTTTTGTTTACAAGGTGAGTCAAATTATGGACTTTTAGTCGTGCCGCAAATAGCAGGAGATACTTTCAGTTATTACGGCAGTATGGAAAATTTTATTACTAAAGGTGTTTATAATCCATTTTATAGATTACCGGGAGTTGCATTGCCCTATTTCATTTTCAGGTTTTTCTTTACCATAAAGGTTTCTTATCTATTAGTAGTCTATTTTCAAATACTAATGGATGCAGTTGCATCTTATTTTTTAGCGTACACCATCTCTATGCTCATTAAACTCAGATTTATATTTATTATAACATATGTAGCATTAGCCATAAACACCTATCAGTCAATTTATAATATTTGGCTTACCTCTGATAGTTTAGCTACATCTACCTTAGTTATTGGGGTTTGCCTCTTTTATTGGTCAGTAATTCGGCAGTTAAATTATAAATTGGTTTTTCTTTCAGGTTTGTCTATAACTTGGTGTGTTTTTTGCAGACCAATTTATATTCCGGTTTTATTTTTCATACTCGTTTTTTATTTTATATATTCATATATAAATGATTTTAAAAATAAATATATAAAAATACTTATCTTGTTTTTGATTGTATTTGTCATAATTGACATAACTTGGATGTATGCAGGTTATAAACATACGAATAGTATTATACCGCTTGAACATAATAGATTTTTACAAAAGAAATCTGATTCCAAATTAGAAGCATATGATTTTCCGGCGTGGAAATTAGATTTGGCGAAATATGTACAAGCGTTTGGAGGAGATATTGTAGATTGGAATCCTGAAGCTGAAATTTATTGGTTTAATACAAATACTAATATACAACTAAAAAGTAAGATTGATAAGTTACCGGATAGAATCTATACATCCTATTATAATCAAGATAGTCTTATTGAAATTAAGCATCTTTTGTCGATGATAATAAGACAGCCACTAGTACAGCATGATAGAGATAGCATTCAACTACAAATAACTGATAAATTAAGTAGATATACAAGCAGTTACAAATCAGAAAAACCATTTATATATTACATTGGTTCCAGATTCATCGTGTTAAAAAAGCTATTGATTCAAAATCCGACTTATAATTTGTATCAAATGCCATTTTCAGAATTAAAGTGGTATGAAAAAAGCATCAAATTGTTTTATTTTTTAATGTACTATCTATATTTTTTCGGATTTATTCTTCTGATATTTATCAGTATTTTTAAACGTAATTTACGAATATTTGTTCCCATTTTTATAATTTCAATATATGGTATAACTATTTACCCTATTCTTAAATTATGTGAGTATAGATACCTCGTGCCGATAATGCCATTTGTAATTGTATTGTCCGTAATTCCATTTTTATTTGTAATTTCGTCTTTACTATATGGAAAAGATACCTTGTCTAGACTTAAGTATTCAGCACGCTCAACTGAAAATTGAAATATTTGATGCTTTTGAGAAAGTATATGCAAAAACAGCTTTTTCAGGAGGTTCGTTTGTCGAGGAGTTTGAGCAGCAGTTTGCATCATATTGCCAGACAAATTATGCCATTGGTGTCAGTAATGGAACCACTGCGTTACATCTGGCAATGCTTGCATTGGGCATTGGACAAGGAGACGAAGTTATCATACCGGCAAATACATTTATAGCCACAGCTTGGGGCGTTTCACATGCCGGAGCAACTCCTGTTTTTGTAGATTGTACAGCTGATACTTGGGAAATAGATGCGACTAAAATTGAAGAAAAAATTACTGCTAAAACAAAAGCTATTATTGGCGTTCATCTTTACGGACAACCATTTGATATTGATGCTGTGAAAGCAATTTGTGATAAGCATAATTTATTTTTAGTAGAAGATGCAGCACAGGCACAAGGAGCGCGTTACAATGGGACTACCGTAGGTGGTTTTGGCGAGATGGCATGTTTTAGCTTTTATCCCGGAAAAAATTTGGGAGCTTGCGGAGAAGCCGGAGGCATCACAACGAATAATGAAAGTTATGCCGAGCATTTGCGCAGCTTGAGAAACCATGGTTGCAAAGTACGCTACTATCACGATGAGATTGGATTTAATTACAGAATGGGGGGCTTGGAAGGAGCATCATTGCAAGTAAAAATGAAGTATCTTGAAGGCTGGAATAACAGAAGAAGAACAATAGCTAAAAGGTATTTGACAGAAATAAAAAACGATAAAATAAACATGCAACACCAGCCGGATTTTGCTGATTCTGTATTTCATTTATTTGTCGTTACTGCAGAAGATAAAGACGGATTTTGTCAATACTTAACAGACAATAACATCATTCCTGCATATCATTATCCGGTACCGTGTCATTTGCAAAAAGCATACGCAAATTTAGATTATCGACAAGGTGATTTTCCGAATGCAGAATATTTGGCAGCACATTGCATTAGTTTGCCAATGTATGCAGAATTGACGGATGAACAAGTAGATTATGTGATTGAAGCAGTGAATAAATACTAATGACAGATCTCTTAATATTCCCTTTTAATGGCAATGGATTGGAAGCCTTAGATTGTTTGGGCGATAAGCATAATTTTATCGGATTTATTGATGATGAAAAGTCTAAATTAAATCAAACACAATATGAGGTTTTTGATAGGAGTGTATTAGCTAAGTTTCCCAAAGTAAAAATATTGGCTGTGCCGGGAAGTCCATTAACTTTTAGAAACAGAAGAAATAATATTGCATCATTATCGATTTCCTTAGACAGATTTACTACTGTGATACATCCGAGTGCACAAATTGGAAAGAAAGCACATATCGGTACTAATTCATTAATTTATGCTAATGTGGTAATTACTTCAAATGCACATATCGGTCACCATGTTTGTATTCTTCCTAATTCTGTAGTACATCACGACAGTAGTGTTGGAGATTATACACTTATCGGATCTTGTGTTTGTATTGCGGGTCATACTAAAATAGGTGAGAATTGCTATGTTGGTAGTGGTTCTAATATAATAAATGGAATTACCATAGGGAATGAGGTGCTGATTGGTATGGGAAGCAATGTAATTCAAAGTTTTGAAAATCAGGTAAAAATTATTGGTAATCCTGCAAAAATGATATGAGTAATAGTTTATCATTGATTATTCCATTGTACAATGAAGCAGACAATGTTTCACGTTTAGTGACTTCTTTAAATGCTTTTTTTCAGGAAAATACATTATTCAAAACTGAAATTATCTTTGTAAATGATGGTTCATCAGATGATACATTACTGCAATTAAAACAGCAAATATTCCTGAATTATAGTGTAAAAATTATTTCTTTTTCTAAGAATTTTGGTTCTCATGCAGCCTTAAGAGCAGGTATACTACAAGCTACATCTGAATATATTACATTTACCTATGCAGATTTACAAGACCCATTAGAACTTATTGTTCAATTATATACAAAAGCAAATGCAGAAATAGATATTGTTTGGGCAATCCGGGCAAATACAAGAAATACATTATTTGATACCCTTTTTTCCAGAGCGTATGCAAAATTAATGCAGAAATATGCATTTCCGGATTTTCCGGAAAAGGGATTTGATATCGTGCTGTTTAATTCAAAAATAAAACATGAATTAGATAAAAATATCGAATCTAATTCTAATATATTTCTTCAGATACTTGGAATGGGATTTCGTCAGGATACGATTTACTACGACAAACAAGAACGTAAAATCGGCAAATCTAAATGGACTATTTCTAAAAAAGTAAAACTCCTGATTGATTCATTTGTGGCTTTCTCGTACGCACCTATTCGTTTCGTTTCTTTTACAGGAATTCTGTTTTTTATATTCGGTATTCTGTGGACAATATATATTGTGTCGCGTAAATTACTATACAACGATGTTGCTTCAGGATGGCCTATGCTGACATCTATTTTATTATTAGGCTTTGGTATTACGAATATCGGATTGGGGATCATTGCTGAATACTTATGGCGCACATTAGATGCTTCTCGCAAAAGACCTGTTTTTATTATTGATCAAATTATTGATTTAAAAGATGATAACTAAAAAAATACTTATAACAGGTGGTGCCGGTTTTATCGGTTCACATTTGACG
>CAYVGM010000160.1:1708-6588 GCA_964451125.1 uncultured Chitinophagales bacterium | reverse complement strand
TTCCATTTCGGATTAAATAAAGTGTAATTCATACCCAGCGGTGCATAAAAAGCCTTTCTGGCCATGTTTTCCAAAGAGTCGTGTTGTATTTTTTCGATAATCTGTTTCAACATATAATATCCTAAATCGCTGTAACGATAATCTTTGGATTGCAAATCGCAGGAATAGATTTTCTTCCAGATGGTATCTAAAAATGTCTTTTTCAAAAAGAGATTATCTGTGATTTTTATACTAAATGAATCATCTTTTTGACGGGCATACCACTCGGGCATAGGATTGCCTAAACTGTCAATAGTATTTTTATAAAAAGGAATCCAAGCAGGCAATCCTGCCTGATGGCAAAGTATTTCTTTAATAATTAAATTTCCTTTGTTGCAAGTAGAATCATAGGTATAATAGTCCGCTAAACGATAATTGACATTGAGTTTACCTTTTTCGTGCAGTTTCATAATTAATGGCAAGGTGGATGTAATTTTAGTTACAGATGCCAAGTCATACAAATCGTTGGTTGTAGTTTTAATGTCATTATCATACGTATGATAACCAAAGGACTTTTCATAAATAACCTCGCCGTCTTTAGCTACCAAAATCTGACAACCGGGCATCACGCCGTTATCAATAGCTGTTTGTACTATGTTGTCAATCGGGTTAAATGCTTGGGATGGTATGTTTAAATCAAGGGTAGGTCCGTATTTCAAACGCATGCCGTCAATGGTACAAATGCCTTCGCCAAATGCTAAACCACCCACACTAACCGGCAAAATGCCATGTGCACCTCTCGCACCGAAAATAATCTGTGCTGCTATTTCCTGAGCTTCAGGTTCTTCGGTATAACCCAACACGATAGTAGGGAATTTTTGAAAATATTTTAATGAATATGGAGAACCGAATACAGTGAGTATGGTTTGGTTCTGTTTGTTTAACTGTGAAAGAAAATGAAGCTCGTTTTCTGTAGTACCATAATTTTTGGAAGCATAACGACTCATATTTTGTATTTCAGCAATGACAATATTGTACGTTTTCAGTTTTTGTAATAAAGCATTGAATTTTGTAACCGAATCATCTTTGCTGATAAAATAATGATCAATCTGCATATATTTATCTATGTATTCACCAAAACGGTTAGGCTTGCCGTAGCCTACAGCAACATGGGCAATTTTTCGTTGTAAAGTAATTATTGGAATTTGACTTAATGAATCTTTAGGCACAGTTATGGCACTGGCAAGCAACTTGTATTTAAGATAAAAATCGCTTTCTGTCTGTACTTCATTTCGAAGATTTTCCAAATTGATGGGTTGGTAATTGTTTAATCCCATCCAGCATTTTGCTAATAAAATTTTACGAACGCGTTCATGCAGTTGCTCTTCGCTGATTACTTTATCTGCAACGGCTTTGCGAATGCCTTTTACTGCTAAATCAACACTGTCGGGAAACAAGAGTACATCACATCCTGCCAGTATAGCTTTTACTTCAGCAACACCGGAAGGATAATTTTTAGCAACCCCTTTCATATTCAGTGCATCTGTAAATACCAAGCCTTTAAACTGCATTTCATCTTTCAGTGTTTTCTGTATTACTTTTGGAGAAAGCGTAGACGGCAAATTTGGTGTGTTGTCGATTGCCAATACATTCATATGGGCTACCATGACGCTGCTTACGCCATACCGTATTAATTGGTTAAACGGATAGAGTTCTATAGCATTAAGTCGTTCGCGAGATTGTGTCAATACGGGCATATCTTTATGCGAGTCAACATCCGTATCGCCATGCCCAGGAAAATGTTTGGCGCATGCCATTAAGCCGTTATCTTGCATGCCTTTCATATAGTGATAGGCTTTTCGCACTACATTGAATTTATTATCGCCAAATGAACGGTCATTTATCACCGGATTATTGGGATTGATATTCACATCTACATCGGGAGCGAAATTGATATTGATACCGATGCGTTTCATTTGCCGGGCAAATGCGACACCCATATCATACAATAAATTATCGTTTTCTACTGCACCGAGTGTTAGCTGCCGGGGATAGGCTATTGTATTTTCCAATCGCATATTCAACCCCCATTCGCCATCAAAACCAATCCACAACGGAAGCTTAGCGGCAGCCTGATAGCGGTTTGTCAATTCAGCTTGTTTTTCCATAGTGCCCTGAAAAAAAATCAGCCCACCAATCTTGTAGTCTTTAATGTACTTTTCTATGGTGGAATAATGAGTTTCATCTCTGTTAGAGTAAGCGGCAATCATAAATAATTGCCCAATCTTTTCATCTAACGACATCGAATTTAAAACAGAATCTGCCCATGCATGATTTGGATGTTGTAAAAATGGCGGCAACTGCGATTGAGCAAACACAGACATACATGAAAATAAGGACAAAAACAAAACTACTCTCTTCATATCTCTAAATAATGTAAAAAAAAGTCAAATAGTCTGCCAAACATAGCATTTTAAGATGGTTTTAACTATTCTTGATTTTTAAGGAATGTGTATATCTATTTAATTAGATGATGGTATTTATTCCAGATAAAACTAATTTTTACCACCTAGCTGTCTGATTATATACAAAGCAAGATTATCTACCAAATTATAGCATAGCTGATTTTTGAGGCGAAATATGGTATGAATTTAATTGATTACTTAAATACAAACAAGACAAACATAATAAGCAAACGCTTGCGTAAAAAGCGTGGGATGGCAAAAATCGGCAGCTGAGTGCCGGCTTAAGCGCAGAGCGATATTTTTGCCTTGTCTTTTTTGGGTACTTTTTTTGACTAAGAAAAAAAGTACCGAAATAAAATGAAAAGAATATGCTTAAACAAAGCACCTGCTTAACTAAGCTCGGGCTAAGAAAAATAAGATAAAAAATGAGGTGGTTCTACATAAAAAATCAACTATTTTTTTAATTGAAAAGCATATCCCGAACTCAGGTTAACAAATTGGGCAATTCCGGTTTTTATTGGAAAAAAAGGAAATCAACACATCGGACTAAACTTTACTTGCATAGAGATTAAGCTCTTCATCCGTATCGGGATAGAGGAATGTTTTTACAAATGAAAATCCGAGTTTTTCTAATAGATGGATGGAACGTTCATTATCGGGAGTAGTAAAGGCGAGAATTTTCAATAACCCCAATTGGGTTGTAGCATATTCAAATAAGGCTTGAGTTGCCTCGAAAGCAAAGCCATGTTGTTCATATTCGGGCAAGAGGGCATAACCGATGTCAATATTGTCTAAAAAATCTCGCTTAACAAGTCCACATATTCCCACAGCGGTTTCTGTTTCATTCAAACAAATTTTGTAGAAACCATAATCATATTTTTCATAAGAAGGTCTGATAATATGTTCGATATAATGCGTTGCATCTTCGATGGTTTGAATGTTTCTGTTTCCGATAAATTGCAACCATTTGGGTGAGTTGAGTAATCGGTACATAAAATCGGAATCAGCTGTGGTAATTTCACAAATGGAAAGTCTTTCTGTTTTTAAAACCATTATTTTGTATTCTCCTTTTTTAGATAACTGGCAACTCGCAATGCCACATTTTCCCGAATATTCAAATAAAACAGTCCGTAATCATACAAATGATAATTTTTAAATCCGATAGTCGTAAAACCTTTTACGTCCGGCTTTTGTATTTCTAATACACCGTCACTGCATTTGCATCCGAAGGAGTTTTTTATCAATTCATCATCGCCCTTTTTCAATGCGCCTTTTTGTTCTTTGGAAGAAACAAATATTTCATCTTGTTTCCAACTTAAGGGATTCACACAGACTGCATCTTTATACTCCTTCATCCAGTCTATTTTTGCATTTTCACCAAAAGTATTGTAAGATACATATCCACCGACATCATCCGGATTTTCAGAGGGTTTCAAAACGGCAAATTCATTTTCATGCGTGGGATAGCCAATAAGATAAGACTCTACAAGCTGACTGCTTAATGGCTTGCCGTCAAAAAATTCTTGAAGTAATCGTTTGGCAAGCATCGTGCCTTGAGAATGCCCTGCTATAATAATGGGTCTTCCGTGGTTATAATATTTCAGATAATACTCAAAGGCATCTTTGATATCAGCATACGCCGTATCGAATGAGTTTTGAGAGCGGTCTGAATTTCGGGCAAAAAAATTGTTCAATGCCGCCTGGCGATAGCGAGGTGCATATACCTTACAGCTGCCATTAAATACGGATGCCTGATACTTTATCGGATAATCATCGGTGTATTTATTGATGCGTTCATTGTCTATGTTGGCGTTGCCTTTAAATCCGGCAATATCGGTAGTAGGGTGAATATAAAAAACATCCGCTTGCGCCGAATCCTGCTTGTTTTCCAAGCCCGAATTTTCAGGTGTCCAGTCTGCATTATCTTTTTTTGCAGGCAATGCCGCCCAGTTTGCCTGATTGGCATAATCTGCTGCAAACAGCATATTAAGGCTTACACTTAAACCTAAAATAAGCACAAATCGCATCCAATTCTTGTTCATCTTTAAATAGTTTGCTAATAAAACGAAAAAATACAATAATTATGCCCGAAACTTGTTTGAAAAATACTATTATTGTCCATTCCCCATATTTTATGATATTATACTGTCTCCATTTTTAGCACTTGTACATATCAATATCTTACATTAATTTTACACCCGCAAAATATTAATTTAAAATAAGATAGTATGTTTCCGAAATTGCAATTGTCCATTCTGATAAGTTTACTTACACTTTCAGTATTTGCTCAATCCAACTCAATAGGTGACCAGCTTCAAAACAGCAATAAACTTTATGCAGTTATAGCCGTACTCTGTGTTATATTCATCGGCATAGTCTTGTTCTTAATCAGCATAGACCGTAAAGTCAAACAATTAGAGAAAGAAATAAAGTAGT
>CAYVGM010000160.1:0-1608 GCA_964451125.1 uncultured Chitinophagales bacterium | reverse complement strand
AAAGTAGTATGAAAGATCAAACACAATTTTTTCAGAATGTGTCCACATTCGTTGACCAGGCCGGAATTTATACCGACTTTCCTAAAGGTCTCCTCAACCAAATTAAAGCATGTAATGCTGTTTATCAAATCAACTTTCCGATACGCATCGGCAATGATATACAAGTAATAGAAGCTTACAGAGTACAGCATAGCCATCATTGCCTGCCTACCAAAGGGGGAATTCGCTACAGCGAAATGGTAAATCAGGATGAAGTGATGGCTCTTGCTGCTTTAATGACGTATAAATGTGCTGTGGTAGATGTACCATTTGGCGGTGCAAAAGGCGGTATTAAAATCAATCCGAAAAATTATACGGTAGAACAACTTGAAAAAATTACCCGACGATATACCTTTGAATTAATCAAAAAAGGCTTTATCGGGCCTGCACTAGATGTGCCTGCACCTGATTATGGTACGGGTGAACGTGAAATGAGTTGGATAGTAGATACCTATATTCAATTTAATGCGAAAGAAATTGATGCTCATGGTTGTGTAACAGGAAAACCGATTTCGCAAAATGGTATTCATGGAAGAAGTGAAGCTACAGGACGAGGTGTTTTTTACGGACTGAAACAGGCTTGCTCTCATGCCAATGACATGAAAAAAATAGGATTAAAACCGGGATTGCAAGATAAAACGGTAGTCGTACAAGGTTTTGGTAATGTTGGTTATCACAGTGCAAGAGTAATGCAGGAAAACGGTGCAATTATTGTGGGCGTAGCTGAGTTTGAAGGCGGACTTTATAACCCTAAGGGAATTGATGTGGAAGATTTGAAAAAATATCAAATCGAAAATAAGACGATTCGTAATTACCCGAAAGCTAAATTCAGTAAAGATTCTAACTCCATTTTAGAATTAGAATGCGATATCTTAATACCTGCAGCACTAGAAAATCAAATTACGACAGCTAATGCTGCGAAAATAAAAGCAAAAATAATTGGAGAAGGTGCAAACGGTCCTGTAACACCGGCAGCAGAAGCTATTTTGCTTAAAAAAGGTTGTTTGATTATTCCGGATATGTACCTCAATGCGGGTGGTGTAACGGTTTCTTATTTTGAGTGGCTGAAAAACCTGTCACACGTTCGCTTTGGTCGAATGGAACACCGTTTCCAGGAATCTACATTTGCTACCTTAGTAGAATTGATAGAAAAAAACACAGGTAGAAAAATTTCCGACAAAGAAAAAGAAATCATTCACGGTGCTAATGAGATTGATATTGTTCGTTCCGGTTTGGAAGACACGATGATTCATTCCTACGAAGCCATTCATGAAATCTGGAAACAGAAAAAAATAAAAACAATCCGTACGGCTGCTTTTGTAAATGCATTAAATAAAATTGGAACAGCCTATTTGGAATTAGGTGTATTCCCTTAAAAAATACAATATGAAAAAGCTATTTTTCTACATTGGATTATGTGCATCTGTTTTACTTTTTGCACAAAATAAAAGCAAACCTCAGTATCCGGGAGGTGAACAGCAATTAATTTCATTTTTATCAAAAAATATAATTTATCCAACTGAAGCCAATAAAAACAGATGGCAAGGGAAAACACTCATCTCCTTTAAT